>JAGXHD010000228.1 GCA_024636395.1 Sulfitobacter sp. | reverse complement strand
TCGTGGGCTCGGTGATGTGTATAAGAGACAGTCCGACGCCCGACCCGAAGCGGCGGGCATGGGCGTTTCGATGGTGGGCTCATTGACGATGATGCTGGTCGTGCTGGTGCTGGCGCTGCCGATCGGTGTTGCCGCGTCGATCTATCTGGAAGAGTTCGCGCCCAAAAACTGGATCACGGACATCATCGAGGTGAACATCTCTAACCTCGCCGCGGTGCCGTCCATCGTGTTCGGTATTCTGGGGCTGGCGGTGTTCATAAATTACATGCACCTGCCCAACTCCGCGCCGTTGGTGGGGGGGCTCGTGCTGACGCTGATGACCCTGCCGACGATCATCATCTCGACGCGCGCCTCGCTCAAATCGGTGCCGCCGTCGATCCGCGATGCCGCGCTCGGTGTGGGTGCGTCTAAGATGCAATCCGTGTTCCACCACGTGCTGCCACTCGCAGCGCCCGTTATTCTCACAGGTACCATCATCGGTCTCGCGCAGGCGCTGGGTGAAACGGCGCCGTTGCTTCTGATCGGTATGGTGGGCTTTATCGCCTCTAACGGCCCCGATAGCGTTGGAAGCGCGCTTCTGAGCCCCAATTCGGCGATGCCAGCGCAAATCTACGAATGGGCCAAGCGGGCCGGTCCTGCCTTCTACGAGCGGGCGTGGGGCGGGATTATCATTTTGCTGGTATTCCTGATTACAATGAACTTTATCGCCGTGATGCTGCGTCGCCGCTTTGAGCGGCGCTGGTGATGGCCCGCTTTGAGCGGCGCTGGTAGGAGCAGAAACATGCGAGACAATACTCAAACACCGGAGGCACAAGTGGCCAATACGTCGAAAATTTCCGCGAAAAACGTACAGGTTTATTATGGCGACAATCACGCCATAAAGGATGTGAACGTCGAGATCGAGGACAAGACTGTAACGGCGTTTATCGGCCCATCGGGTTGCGGAAAATCCACGTTTCTGCGCTGCATCAACCGGATGAACGACACGATCGACATCTGCCGCGTCGAGGGGAACATCCTTATCGATGGGGAGGATGTCTATGATCCCGCGGTGGATCCTGTGCAATTGCGGGCAAAGGTTGGCATGGTTTTCCAAAAGCCGAACCCCTTCCCGAAATCCATTTACGACAATGTGGCCTACGGCCCGCGCATCCACGGCTTGGCCCGCAACAAGGGCGAGCTTGACGAGATTGTGGAACGCGCCCTGCGGCGCGGCGCGATCTGGGATGAGGTCAAGGACCGTTTGCAAGCGCCCGGCACCGGCCTCTCGGGCGGCCAGCAGCAGCGCCTGTGCATCGCACGTGCGGTTGCCACGGAGCCCGAAGTGCTGCTGATGGACGAGCCTTGCTCCGCGCTTGATCCCATCGCCACAGCACAGGTCGAGGAGTTGATTGACGAGCTGCGCCAGAACTATTCGGTCGTGATCGTGACCCACTCGATGCAGCAGGCCGCACGGGTGAGCCAGCGCACAGCGTTCTTCCACCTTGGGAACCTTGTGGAGTTTGGCGACACGGACAAGATTTTCACCACCCCCGAAGACCCGAGCACCGAGAGCTATATCACCGGAAGGATTGGGTAAGACCATGGAAGAGCAAAATCACATCGCCTCCGCTTTTGACCGGGACCTCGAAAGGGTACAGGCGCAGATCATGAAGATGGGCGGGCTGGTCGAAGATGCGATCCGGCAGGCGGCCAAGAGCCTCGAGACCCGCGACGAGCCACTGGCCGAGCAGGTGCGCAAGGCGGACAAGCAGATCGACATTCTGGAAGCGGATATCAACGAGAACGCCGCCCGAGTGATCGCACTACGCGCGCCAACGGCTATCGACTTGCGGATGATCCTCAGCGTCATGAAAATTTCTGGCAATCTGGAGCGGATCGGGGATTACGCAAAGAATATGGCCAAGCGTACGGGTGTCCTGTCGCAGATGCCACCGGTCAATGACAGTGCAGGCGGGATCCGCCGCATGGCGCGTCTGGCCGAAGAAATGCTCAAGGATTCGCTCGATGCCTATATCCGGCGGGACGCGGAACTGGCGGCGGATGTAATCGCGCGCGACGAAGAGCTAGACCAGATGTATAATGCGCTTTTCCGCGAATTCCTGACCTTCATGATGGAGGACCCGCGAAACATCACTGCCTGTATGCACATGCATTTCATCGCCAAGAATGTGGAGCGGATGGGCGATCATTGCACCTCTATGGCCGAGCAGGTGATCTATCTGGTCACCGGCGCGCGTCCCGACGAGGCGCGCCCGAAAGCGGATGAAACATCCGTGACCACACGGGACTAGGGTACAATGTCGGTGACGCAGATGGATGTGCTTGTCGTCGAGGACGAACCCGCGCAGCGCGAGGTGCTGGCCTATAATCTTGAGGCTGAAGGTTACACCGTGCGCCGCGCACAGAATGGCGAGGAGGCGATGATGCTGATCGACGAGGCGGCGCCCGATCTGATCATTCTGGACTGGATGATGCCGCTTTTGTCGGGGATCGAGGTGTGCCGCCGTGTGAAAACCCGCCCCGAGACCCGCGATATTCCGGTTATCATGCTCAGCGCGCGCTCCGAGGAAGTGGACGCTGTGCGCGGCCTGGATACGGGCGCGGACGACTATGTGATCAAGCCCTACAATCTGCGCGAACTCATGGCGCGGGTGCGCACGCAACTCAGGCGCGTGCATCCGGCTGCATCGGGAGATACCCTGAGCTTTGACGATATCGTGCTCAATGCACAGACACATCGGGTCTCTCGCGGAACACGCGAAATCAAACTTGGCCCGACGGAATTCCGCCTGCTGGTCACTTTTCTCGAAAAACAGGGTCGCGTGTTTAGCCGCGATCAATTGCTCGATATGGTTTGGGGGCGCGATGTATATGTGGATACACGTACCGTCGACGTGCACATCGCGCGTCTGCGCAAGGCGCTAACGGTTGAAGGTGGCGCCGATCCGATCCGCACGGTAAGGGGTACGGGGTACGCCTTAGGGTAGACTGCGCTTTCCGGTCAAGCCGGAGCCCGGACAACGCGGATCAGCATACCAGCGGACGCTGATCCTCCCGGCCCATGCTCAGGATCAGGGGATCGCTGGCCTGCCGCGCGATAAACGCTTCCTTGCTGTCGATGCCTTGCCATTTGATCGCGATCAAGGCCTGCGCGACGGCGCTTCCCAGTGTGGTGCCTGGTCCTGTGATGATAAACCGCTCAGGTGCGAAATTGCGCGCCGCAGATTGGATCGAGGCCTTGAAATCATAGGTCTGCGTGATCTGGTGAGCGAGAGTATAAGCGCGCAGCGCAATCAGATCTGTCGCACGGGGATGCCAGAGCGCGCCGCGCCCGTCGATCAGCGGGGTATGAGGATCCTGAAAGAGGTCCAGGGGCAGGGCGGCCCGACCCATCTGCGCCACATCGTGCATCATATCGGTATGAAACGCGGCATGATTGGGCAGCCGCAACGGTTTGCGGTCGGGGTCACTGTTCAGTTCTGCTTCGGCGGCATCCAGACCCGCCGCATTACCTGCCAGCACCAGCATACCCCCCAAATGGATCGAGAGGGCCAGCTGATGTTCGGGGCGGGAGCTTATGTCCGCGATCAGCGCGCCCAGGCGCGCCTCTTCGCCCTCGATGGCCCTCCAGTCGCTGTTCACGAAGGAATACAGCAGCTGACCGCCGATCGCGTGCGCGTGCATCAGGGTGCCCATGGTATTGACGATCTGCATCCCGTCCAAGGGACTTGCTCCGCCGCCGGTGGCAAGTGCGATGTACCAGCCCAGCGAATTGCCCGTGACGGCGAGGATGTCGTGTGTTTCATAGGCGCGCTGCGCATCGAGAAAGCTGCAGGCGTAGATGAGCGCGGAGGCATTATCGCCGGTGGTGTGGCGGCCGCTCGAAAACCGCTCGGCAGTGTCCAGTGCGGTGAGCGTTTGCTGGCCGATCTCTTGGCGCATCCTATCCCATTGCGCGATCAAAGGATGCCCCCCATGCGTTCGCACAAGCGTGCCCAGCTCCGCCTTGTTGTATGTCCCGCGACCGGGGCAGATTAGCACAGCGGTGGGGCGGCTCACGATGCCACCAGATCGCGGGCCGCGGCGGCGATGCTCTGCGTCGAGGGCAGGGTGGCGGCATAGGCGGGGCCGGTCGCGATGAAGCTGTCTTGTGCAGTGACGCGGGCGATGCGTGTCCGGCCTGCCTCAGTCAGCAGCGTCATCAGGCCCTCCGATTGACTGCCCGTTTGGCGACATTCATCGACGATCAAGATGTTTTTGCAGTCTTTTGTGGTGTTCAGCAGAGCTTCGAGCGGCAGGGGCGCGAGCCAGCGCATGTCGATGATGCGCGCATCAATTCCGTTTTCTTTCAGTTCCTTGTTGGCCTTTCTTGAGAGGTAATAGCCGTTGGCATAGCTTATGATGGCCAGATCTGTCCCGCTGCCTGAAACTGCGATCTCGTCCAAGCCGATCCGGCGGTCGGGCGCGGGGTAGGACGTGAGCCATGCGCCATCTCCCTCGTGCAGATCACGCATCGGATAGAGCGCGATGGGCTCCACGAATACCACGACGCGCTGTTCTTCACGCGCAAGCCGCACCGCTTCGCGCAGCATCATCGCGGCATCGGCCCCGTTGGACGGGCACGCGATGATCAGCCCGGGAATGTCACGCAACACGGCCAGGGAGTTATCATTATGGAAATGCCCGCCGAAACCTTTCTGATAGCCAAGCCCCGCGATCCGCAGAACCATCGGATTGGTGTACTGGCCATCGGAGAAAAAGCTCAGCGTGGCTGCTTCGCCGCGTAACTGGTCTTCGGCGTTGTGCAGATAGGCGAGAAACTGGATTTCGGGAATGGGGATGAAGCCGTTGTGCGCCATGCCGATAGCGAGGCCAAGAATGGATTGCTCGTCGAGCAGCGTGTCGATCACACGGTCGGGGCCAAAGCGGCCCTGCAGCTTTTGGGTGACGCCGTAGACGCCGCCCTTGCGGCCAACATCCTCACCCGCAACGATAATCTCGCCGTGCTCAAGCATCAGATCGGACAAAGCCCAGCCCAGCATCCGGTTCATCGCCTGCGCCTCGGCCATCTGCTTGATATCGTTTCCGAAAAGACTGGCGCGCGCCTTAGGAGTGGGGCCATTGCTAGGCCTGCAGGTGCGGGCAGGCGGAACGATGCTGGCCATCACACCCGCAGCATCGGTGAGGGTTTCGAGTTGCATCACCTCATCTGCGACCCGGGCGCATGTCTTTTCGATTTCATTATACATACCAATGGATTGCTCTGGGGTGCTCACGCCGATATCGCGCAGGATTCGTGCGGAATGCAGCAGCGGATCGTTCGCCTCCGATGCCTCGATTGCGGATTTATCCCTGTATGTCATCTCCACATCAGAGCCGGCATGGCCATAGAGCCTTACGGTGCTGATGTGCAGGAACGCGGGCTTTCGGGTGCGGCGCACGTAATCTGCAGCCGCCTGCGAGATGCGCAGGGTTTGCGCCATGTCGAGCCCGTCGCAGGCAAAGTACCGCAGTCCCGGACGATTGGCGAAATTTGCCGCCACCCATCCGCGTGGCGTGGCAACAGAGATCCCTATGCCATTGTCTTCGCATACAAAAAGGATTGGAAGGGGCACAGATTGAAAGCTAGTCCAACAAGCCGTATTGATCGCGCCCTGGGCTGTAGAGTGGTTTGAGGACGCATCCCCGAAGCTGCACATGACAATGCTGTCGGCCGGAAGCGTCGTATGCTCTGGCCGAGTGCGTTTTGCCAGACCGATGGCGTAGGCAGCACCGACCGCTTTCGGTAAATGGCTAGCGATTGTAGAGGTTTGTGGAGGGATATTAAGGCTTCGCGACCCCAGTACCTTGTGGCGCCCGCCGGAAATCGGATCTGCCTTTGCCGCACGAAAGCTCAGCAGCATGTCCCACACAGGACTTTGCCCCGGCACTTGCGTCGCGCGCTGGATCTGGAAAGCCGCGTCCCGGTAGTGCAGAAAGGCCATATCGGTGGGTCTCAGGGCTTCGGCAACGGCCGCCATGCCTTCGTGGCCAGAAGACCCGATGGTGTAGAAGCCTTTGCCTTGTGCCTGCATGGCGCGGCTGGTCCGGTCGAGTTGGCGGCTCAGAACCTGGCTGCGAAAGATTTCGACAAGTTTCACTGGTGCAAGACCGGGATCAGCGGCAGGTCCATCGGGCAGATCATTTTCGCCGAGGCGTCTTAGAAAATTCTGGTGGACGATGGCGGCACGATCCATAGGGGGCTCCGGCAGTGGTTCTAATAGGGCGCAGGTTTCATATCGGATGATGAAAGGTCAATGCCGATTTGGTGAATGGGGCCACATCGGGTGTAGCTTCGAATAGGCACATGATTAATGTATAATCAGTATTATGTAATATATATGTGCCGATCTCGAACCTGCGATACCGCAAATTAAGCCAAAAAGCGCAACTGAGGTGCTACGATATCTTCTGCTCCAATAGTCTGCTTCCTTAAGCAGAGCTTCGAGTTTACGCGTGGTTGGCGCACAAACTCGCGGTTAGCGATCGTCGTAGCCATCATTGCTGTCAACATACCCGGGTCTGACAGGTTCGGCATTTGTGCGATTATACAATAGCGCCAATATCTTATAGATATGACTTAAACGTAAAGGTATGCTGCCGCGACGTACCCGATGGTCGGTCTTTTTTCTGACGGACATTTTTCAGTGAGCGTCTGTTGCACTGACGGCCTGCGCCATGACACTATGAAAGCTAAAGCTGTATATCGCGTCACGAGACGAAAAGTGGACGAGACAAACCTGATGCAAGATCCCCACAGATTGCGTGCGAGCCGTGAGAAAGTTCTGGAAGTCGCGATCGGTCGCGAGGTGCGCGCGCGGCGTCGGAAGCAGGAAATAACTGTGGCCGAACTTTCAGCCTCCACCGGCCTGTCTATAGGCATGCTGTCGAAGATCGAAAACGGCAATACCTCACCCTCGCTGACAACCCTGCAAATTCTCGCTCATGCTCTCTCGGTGCCGATGACCTCGTTTTTCCGTGGCTTCGAGGAGACACGCTCGGCGGTCCATACCAAAGGCGGGCAAGGCGTTGAGATGCAGCGCGAAGGCACCCGTGCCAATCATCAGTACAATCTGCTGGGGCATATCGGTGCGAATACCAGCGGTGTCATCGTCGAGCCCTATCTGATTACACTGTCGAATGAGGCGGACGTGTTTCCAACGTTCCAGCACGCGGGCATCGAGACGATCTACATGCTTGAGGGCGAGGTTGATTACCGCCACGGCGATGATGTCTATCCGCTCAAGCCCGGCGATACACTTTTCTTCGATGCCGATGCGCCCCACGGGCCGGAAGTTCTGGTCAAGCTGCCCGCGCGGTATCTGTCGGTGATAAGCTATCCGCAGGGCGGCTGACTGCGCCAGAGCGCATGATCCGCCCTGCCCTAGATATCAAGCGTGTTCGCTTTTTCCCACGAAGAGAAATGACTGCAGAAATCATCCCATTCCAGCATCTTCATCTTGAGATAAGCTGCCGAGAAGTCCGTGCCCATTGCTTCTTTCAGCCCTTCATCGCTGTCGTAGGCGCGCAACGCGTCCAGCATGTTGAGCGGCAGCTTGGGCGCATCGGTCACAGTGTGGCCGAGGGCGTACATGTCGATGTCATGCCGTTTGCCGGGATCGGCTTTTGATGCGATGCCGGACAGGCCCGCCGCGATGATGACGGCCTGCAGCAGATAGGGATTTGCCGCACCATCCGGCAGGCGCAGTTCAAACCGTCCGGGGCCGGGTACGCGGACCATATGCGTGCGGTTGTTGCCGGTCCATGTCACCGTATTGGGCGCCCAGGTCGCGCCCGAGGAGGTGCGCGGCGCGTTG
The DNA here is from genome assembly GCA_024636395.1 of Sulfitobacter sp. Lineage (GTDB taxonomy): Bacteria > Pseudomonadota > Alphaproteobacteria > Rhodobacterales > Rhodobacteraceae > JAGXHD01. The sequence goes on along the minus strand of JAGXHD010000228.1, from coordinate 1,399 downwards.
ATGCGCTTGTAGCTGTTCACGGTCGGATTGGTGATCGCGGCCATCGCGCTTGCGTGCTTCATGATCCCGCCGAGGAAATACTTGCCCTGCTCGGAGAGGCCCACCTCGCCGGTCTGGCCCGCCCCCTCGCCTGCAAATACGTTCTTTTTGGCTTCATCTCCCGGCGCATCCCAGACAGACACATGCGCATGGCAGCCGTTGCCCGTGAGCCCCGCGATCGGCTTGGGCATGAACGTCGCACGGTAGCCGTGTTTCTCGGCCACGCATTTGGCCATGAATTTGAAGAATGAATGCTTGTCCGCCGTGTGCAAAGCGTCGTCGAAATCCCAGTTCATCTCCCACTGGCCGTTCGCGTCCTCGTGGTCGTTCTGATACGGGTTCCAGCCCAGTTCCAGCATGTGATCGGAGATCTCGCGGATCACATCAAGGCGGCGCATGAAGGCCTGCTGATCATAACAGGGCTTTGCCGCAGTATCGAAGGCGTCGCTGATCTGATCACCCGCGGGCGTCAGCAGGAAAAACTCCGCCTCGATCCCGGTTTTCACGTGCATGCCCAGCGATGCTGCCTTCTCGATCTGTCTGCGCAGCACGTTGCGAGGTGCCTGCGCGAGATCCGTCCCGTCCATGACGCAGTTAGCGGGCACCCAGGCGATCTCCCGGTTCCACGGCAGGATGATCGCCGCGTCCGCGTCGGGCACCCCGAGCATATCGGGATGCGCGGGCGTCAGATCGAGCCAGGTGGCAAAACCTGCAAAACCGGCCCCGTCGTGCTGCATATCGGCAATGGCCCGCGCGGGAACAAGCTTGGCCCGCTGACCGCCAAAAAGATCGGTGAAGGAGATCATGAAGTACTTTACGCCGTGTGCGTCGGCGAATTTTGCCAGATCTGTCGTCGGTGCCTTTGCCATGCTCAATTCCCTGTCGTGCTACGTGAAGAGGCGCGGTCCGGTGTCGGCCGCGCTCTCGTTTCGGGTCAATAGGATGTGTTCGGTTTTCCGGGATACCAATCGGTGCCCGCCAGAGGGATCTGTGCCATCGCAGCGGCCTCCATCGTCAACGCCACAAGGTCTTCGGGCTCCAGATTATGCAGATGGTTCTTGCCGCAGGCCCGCGCGATGGTTTGCGCCTCCAGCGTCATCACCTTGAGGTAGTTCTTCAGGCGCCGCCCGCCCTCGATGGGATCGAATCGCGCGCTCAGCTCCGGATCCTGTGTTGTGATGCCAGCGGGGTCGCGGCCCTCGTGCCAGTCGTCATACGCGCCTGCGGTCGTGCCCATTGCATTGTATTCGGCCTCGTATTTGGGATCATTGTCGCCCAGTGCGATCAGCGCTGCGGTCCCGATGGCCACGGCGTCCGCGCCAAGGGCCATCGCTTTGGCCACATCCGCACCCGAGCGAAT
>JAGXHD010000015.1 GCA_024636395.1 Sulfitobacter sp. | reverse complement strand
GGTCTGCTCCAGCGGAGGGATCTTTTCGGAGAGTTTTTGTACTTCGATCACGGCGACGGCGAGAAGCCCCTGATCGAACTGCGCGCGTCCCTTCAAAGTCTGCTCTGGACCCAGGGCAAGCGCTTCGCCGCGCTTTTGTGCAAGCTCGGCCAGTGGCGCCATCGCAGCGCGGTCGATCACGATAAAGCGCCATGGCTCTAGCTTGCCATGATCCGGCGAGCGCGAGGCGGCGGTCAGCAGTTGCGTTAGCGCCGCGCGGTCCGGTACCGGCCCCGTCAGTGTCTTGGCCGGGCGCGAGCGACGTGTGAGCAGGAAATCGAGCGCTGCTGGATTGGGAGTGGGCATGAGTTAAAGTCCTAGTTCGGCGGCCATGTCATCGATCATTTGCTTATGGAACGCGGTGATGCGCGCATTGGGCTGGCGCCTGATCATGACATCCTCCAGCGGATCGGGAGCGGTGATCTCACTCCCGCTGAGGGCTTCCAGCACGGCGTGGCCGCAGAACGGTACATAGACCTCCGAATAGCCTCCCTCATGCACCACGACGAGCTTGCCGTCGCAGACCTGCTCGGCAGTTTGCCTGATGCGGGTGGTCATGTCGCGGAAGGTCTGCGTATAGGCCAGCATGGATGCCAGCGGATCGGGCATGGCGCAATCATAGCCGCAGGCGACGATGATGATATCGGGGTTGAACGCCACGATCTGCGGGATCACGACCGTGTCGATCGCGTGCAGGTACCCCTCATGGCCCAGACCGGGGGGCAGGGGAAGGTTGAGGTTATACCCCTCTCCCGCGCCCGTTCCACGGTCGTGAAGCGCGCCGGTTTCGAGCGGATAGTTGCTTTCCTGATGCAGCGAGATCGTGAGCACGTCGTCACGGTCGTAGAATACCGTCTCGGAGCCATTGCCGTGATGCACGTCCCAGTCGAGGATCACTGCTCGGGTAATGCGCCCTTCGGCCTTGGCCGTCTCGACGGCGATCCCGATGTTCGACAACAGGCAGAACCCCATCGGTTTGTCCGGCTCACAATGGTGACCGGGCGGACGGCTGAGCGAATAGGCATTCGTCAGGCCTCCACTTGCCACGGCGCGCACGGCAGCGGTGGCGAGACCGGCGGAAAGCGCTGCGATCTCATAGCCGCCCTGAGCGAAGGGCGCGTGATGGCCCAATTCGCCGCCACCGCTATCTGAGGCGGATTTGAAGGCATCGAGATAGGAGGCGGGATGTACGCGCTCCAACTCCGCACGAGTTGCTTGGTCTGCACTGCGCATGTCGAGATCGCGCGTTATGCCGGTCACGTCCATCAGGTTTTTCAAACGCCGCTTTGTCTCGGGGCTCTCGGGGAGGCCCCCGGCGGCGAGGGGCTGCACCAGACCGCCTAAGGGGAGTGTCATGGCATAGTTGCCACCTGCGTGCCAGAACGTGCGCTCGTCCCAGAAAAAACCTGTTGTCATCGGGGCCTCCTATTGCTGGTGTGAAGGTGGCAAAGAGGGCTGGGATTGTCCACGCCTATCCGGCTTCGCGGATCAACGCGGCGACATCCAGATGTGCGTTTACCATCGCGAGTCCGCCTGCCGCATCTACGGGCCAGGCGCTGCGGGGACGGTCGCAGTAAATCTCGACGCCATTACCGTCCGGATCGCGCAGATAGACTGCTTCACTCACGCCATGATCCGCTGCACCGGCCAAGGGGATGCCTGCCGCAAGCACCCTTTTCACGACGCGGCCCAAAGCGGCGCGATCGGCATAGAGATAGGCGCCGTGGTAGAGCCCGGTATGGCCAGCCGGTGGGGGTGTAGCACCCAAGCTCTCCCAGGTGTTCAGCCCAATATGGTGGTGATAACCGCCGGCCCCCAGGAAAGCGGCACTGTCGCCGATTTGCATTGTGATGTCGAATTCGAGAATATCTCGGTAGAACGCAATCGACCGCTCTAGGTTCGAGACGCGCAGATGGATGTGGCCGATGCTTGCATGTGACACGGAGATGCCCTTTCTGAGTTACTTCGGGAACCTATGTAGGCGTAGGTTCACGAGCGATCCCCATGTCCGCGCATGCTCTGTGCGCAGGCGCAGGGCCGCGCCTCAGTTACCGACCAGTCCTACGATCTCATAGGTCTTTTTCAGGATCGGCGCGGTGATCTCGCGCGCCTGAAGCGCGCCCTTCGCCAGCAGCCTGTCGATCTCGGTGGGATCGCTCATCAGGCGCGCCATATCGCTTGAGATGGGAGCAAGCTTTGCTACGGCGAGTTCTGCCAGCGCCGGCTTGAACGTGCCGAACTGCTGGCCGCCTACGTCCGCGAGAACCTGTTCGACGGTCTGGTCGTTAAGCCCCGCATAGATGTTGACCAGATTGCGCGCCTCGGGGCGGTCCTTCAGGCCTTCGATTTCCGAAGGCAGCGCGTCGGGGTCTGTCTTGGCCTTGCGGATCTTCTTGGCGATAGTGTCGGCGTCGTCGGTCATGTTGATGCGGCTGGCGTCCGACGGATCGGATTTCGACATTTTCTTGGACCCGTCGCGCAGGCTCATCACGCGGGTCGCGGCACCCTCGATCACCGGCTCGGTCAGGGGAAAGAAATCTACGCCGTAGTCGTGGTTGAACTTGGTCGCGATGTCCCGGGTGAGTTCGAGGTGCTGCTTTTGGTCCTCCCCCACGGGTACGTGGGTCGCGTGGTACACCAGAATATCGGCGGCCATCAGCGCGGGATAGCCGAAGAGCCCCAGTGAAGAGTTCTCAGCGTTCTTGCCGGCCTTGTCCTTGAACTGCGTCATCCGGCCCATCCAGCCCATGCGCGCCACGCAATTGAAAATCCAGGCCAGCTGCGCGTGCTCCGGCACCGCGGATTGGTTGATCAGGATGGATTTTTCGGGACTGATCCCCGAAGCGATGAAGCCCGCGGCCAACTCCCGCGTGTTGTGGCGCAGCTTCTCAGGGTCCTGCCAGACGGTGATCGCGTGCAGATCGACCATACAGTAGACGGTCTCGAAATCGCCCACGTTCTGCATGTCCACGAAGCGCTTGATTGCGCCCAGATAATTTCCCAGCGTGAGGCCCCCCGAGGGCTGGATGCCGGAAAAGACGCGGGGGGTGAAGTTGCTCTGGGTCATGGGGGGCTCCGGTTGGGGCTGGATATGCTGTCCCGTTGGGCTTACCCATGGCACAGGTTCCCGTCAACAGACCGAGAGAAGCCCATGCCAAACGACCGAGACTCCGACGACACGCCCCACCACAATCCTGATCTGGAATCGCCGTTCAACAAGATGCCTGTGGTCGTGGTGGTGCTGTTTCTCATCATGGCAGGGGTCGAGGCCGTGCTGTCGCTTGGCGAGGCGGGGCTTGTCGGTGGGCCGGAGGCTATCGGCTGGCGGCTGGCGCTGGTGCGCGATTGGGGGTTTTCGGGTGATCTATTCGACGCCATGCTGGCGCAAAGACAATTCCCGCCCGAACATCTGGCGCGCTTCGTGACGTATCCGTTCATCCATCTCAGTTTCACGCACGCGCTTCTTGCGATCGTCCTGATGCTGGCGCTGGGCAAGATGGCGGCGGAGGTGATGGGGCCGTTGGCGATGCTGGCACTCTTCGTGTTGTCGGGCATCGGCGGAGCGCTCGCCTATGCGCTTCTGCTGGATGATCCGGTTTGGCTCGTGGGTGCTTATCCATCGGTTTACGGGCTGATCGGCGGCTATAGTTTTCTTTTGTGGCGGCGGCTTGAGGCCACGGGCGGCAGGCAGCGTGAGGCGTTCACGCTCATCGCGATGCTGATGGGTCTGCAATTGCTCTGGAGCCTGTTCGGTACTGTCGGCAATGGCTGGGTGGCCGAGCTCTCAGGGTTCTTATGCGGCTTCGCGCTTAGCTTTCTGTGCGCGCCCGGCGAATGGGCGCGCATCCTGCGCAAATTGCGGCAGCGCTGAAGGCTAGGCTTTGGGGCTGCGGCGCAGTGCGGATTTGAACTCCGACATCCGGAACGCGCCGATCAGCTGCCCGGACCCGAAATAGGCCACGGCACCGATCACTAACAGGATCAGCAGGCCCAGGGCGCGCCATCCCGGCTGCGCCAGCATCGCACCCAGTTGTAGCTCGAAAAACCACAGGGCGGCCCCCATGATCAGGCTTGCTGCGATGATCCGCCAGATACGCTTGTGAAATCGCGCATCGAATTTCGCGGCATCGCCATAGCCGCGCGCCCCGAGTGCCAGCAGCGCAAACATCGCCCAGCCCGCCGCCGTGGCCGCAACGGCGGGTGCCAGCCAGCCGATAAAGGGAGAAAGCCCGATGGCAAGACCTGCATTCACCACCAGCGCCACCAGCGCATAGTAAAACGGCCGCTTGGTGTCCTCGCGCGCGAAGTAGAGCGGTTGCAGGATCTTTTGCAGCACGAAGGCGGGCAGGCCGAGGCCGTAGATCATCACGGCCGTCGCGATTGCTGCGGCATCGTCCACCGTGGTGGCACCGCGCTGGAACAGCACCGAGGTCAGCGTGAGAGGGATCACCACCAGCGCCACGGCAGAGGGGATAGTGAGCGCGAGAGAGACTTCGGCGGCGCGGCTGAGTGTGGTTTGCGAACCTGCTGTGTCACCCGCCTTGAGCCTGCGCGACAGATCTGGCAGCAGCACGACGCCGATGGCGATGCCCACAACGCCAAGCGGGAGCTGGTAGAGCCTGTCGGCATAGCTGAGCCAGGCGACCGCGCCCTCGTAAAAACTCGCAACCTGACGGCCCACCAGAAGGTTGATCTGCACCACGCCCCCCGCAAGGGCAGCTGGGGCGGCGATGATGGCGAGACGCTTGAGATCGGGCGTCAGGCGCGGGCGTTTCCACAAACGCAGGGTGAACCCCGCGCGCCGCGCGGCCCACCAGACCAGCGCCAGCTGCGCCGCGCCCGCCAACGGCACCGAAAGCGCCAGCGTATCGCCCACGCGCAACCCCAGTGCCTGATCGAGACCAACCCCCAGCGCATCCGACGAGGGGCGCCCGAGGGCAGCGCCGATCAGCACAGCGATCACGAAGATCACATTGAGCACCACGGGCGCTGCCGCTGCCGCCATGAACCGGCCCGTGGCGTTGAGCACGCCTGAGACGAGGGCAGCAAGCGAGATGAAGAGGATGTAGGGGAACGCCAGCCGACCGTATTCCACCGCGAGATCAAAGCGCTCGTCGCCCTTGAAGCCAGAGGCCATCAGCAGGACCAGACCGGGCATCGCGATGATGCCGATGATGGTGAACACGGTCAGGATGAAGGCCATGCCGACGAATGCATCCTGCGCAAACCCTTGTGGGTCGTCATCCGCTTCCAGCCGCTTGGAAAACATCGGGACGAAGGCCATGTTGAAGGCCCCTTCGGCGAAGAAACGGCGGAACATATTGGGCAGCGAGAAGGCGACCAGAAAGGCCTCCGCCACCGGACCGGAGCCTAGATAAGCCGCGATCATCACATCGCGCACAAAGCCCAGCACCCGGCTCAGGAGCGTCCAGATCCCGACAGTGAAAAAACCGGACATCAGGCGGATGGGTTTCATGGGGACTTGGCCTCTCGTGGGGTGTGCATTGGCCTAGCGATTGGAACGGGCTTTCGCAATTGCCTTTTGCAAGCGCTTGCGGAACGGGCGGTTTTTCCCGATGGTGCCGCTTATGAAAGCCAAACGCATCTTCCTTGTCGGGGCGACCGGAACCGCAGGCCGCGCCACACTTGCGGCGCTCCGCGGTGCTGGCCATGACGTGGTGTGCTTTGCCCGTGCAGGGGCTGATCTGGACGGTGAGGTAAGGCTGGGCGATGTTTCGAGCGAGCTGTCACTCGCGCGTGACGGCTTTCGCAGCGAGGCTTTCGATGCGGTCGTCTCCTGCATCGCCTCGCGCAGCGGCACCCCGCGCGATGCCTGGGCGGTGGACCATGGCGCAAATCTGGCGCTGCTGCGCGCGGCGCAAGCGGCGGGCGTGCCTCAGTTCATTCTGTTGTCCGCGATTTGCGTGCAAAAGCCCAAGCTCGAATTTCAGCATGCCAAGCTCGCGTTCGAGGCGGAGCTGATCGCCTCGGGGCTGACCTATTCGATCGTGCGACCGACCGCGTTCTTCAAATCCTTATCCGGCCAGCTTGACCGGGTGCGGGCGGGCAAGCCGTTTCTAGTGTTTGGAGATGGGACGCTGACCGCGTGCAAGCCGATCAGCGACCGCGATCTGGGCGTGTTCATCGCGGGATGTGTCGATAATCCGGCGCGGGCCGATCGGATACTTCCAATCGGCGGCCCCGGTCCCGCGATCACGCCTATGGATCAGGCGGAGGCGCTGTTTGGGCTGTTGGGCAAGCCTGTCGCCGTGAAGCGGGTGCCGGTCGCCCTTTTGGGCACGATCCGTGGGGGGCTTGACCTGCTTGGCTTGGTGAGCGCGCGGATGGCCGAGAAGGCGGAGCTGGCGGGGATCGGACGCTATTACGCGACGGAATCGATGCTGGTCTGGGATTCGGCGCGCGGCGCCTATGATGCAGATGCAACGCCGGAGACAGGGGCGGACACGCTTTTCGCCTTCTATGAAGAGCTCATTGCAAAAGACGGAAGTGTTGCGCTGGGCGATCACTCGGTATTCTGAGGCAGTGCTATCGGAATTGAGCGCGCCGTAAAGGCAAGTGCAGACAGACAAAGCAGGCCACCGAGCGTGTACCAGCCTAAGATGCGTTGCAGATCATCCACAGGAAGCAGCCCCGCCCCCGTTGCCGTCGTCGCGGCGAACAGAAGCGTGATGGCGAAGAAAACCTTTCCCCCCAGACTTTTGAGCGAAAGATAGGTCGCCCGGGTGCTATCCTCGAGCAGTGGCTGGATCCGCGCGAGGATGAAAGGATACGACAGCGAGTCTGGTACGATCCGCAGCAACAAAACGCCGATTACGAGCGTCGATGTGCTGAGGGCGAGCGCCGCCGAAAGGCTGATTTGTAGCGCAAAGGCAAACAGCAGAAGCAGCGGCAGGCCCAGTGCGCGACGCATCTGCAGCGCCACCAGCGACGCCAGCGCGGAGACGATCATCATCGTGCTGGTTACGAGACCGCTGACAAACGGAGCTTCGGCAGCCAGCCCCCAGCTTTCCAGCGCTGCGAGGATGAAGGGCTGGCCGAACACGAAAGGCAGGTAGCTGAACGCGTACATAAGCACCGTGAGTGCGAAGAGCCATGTGAGGACCGGATTAAGGAACGCGATCCTGAGTGCGCCAAGCTGGCTGCGCAGGGTGATGATCTGATCGAGCTTGCGCGGGGCTTCGGCCATCCCGATGACGAGGGCGAAGGCCAGTACGAAAGCGGCTGCAGTGGCGTAGAAGGGGAGCGCCGGTGCCCAAAGGCTCATGCCGCCACCGATCACGGCGGATATGGCAAAGCCTGCAAGCGAGAAACGCCACGCGCGCAGCTCCTGTACCTCGATCTCCGTGCCGCGGCCCGATGCCTCCAGCGCCTCATAGAGCAGGGCGGAATCCGTCCCCGATTTAAAGGCGGCGCCCGCGCCGATGAGGCATTGCCCCAGCGCGAAGATGGCAAAGCTACCGCCTAACGCCAGTGCAAGGCAGCCCAAGGCAGAACAGACGGCTGCCAGCATCAGCGTCGGTCGTCTGCCGATGCGGTCAGAGAAATAGCCAGAGGGTACTTCCAGCACGGTGGTGGCCACATCGTAGACCGAATAGAGGATGATGGCCTCCGCACCCGAAAGGTTGGCCTGAAAGTACAAAAACCAGACGGCCTGCCAGAATAGCAGGCTGTTGAGCAGCTGATACCACGGGATCAGGGAAATGGTGCGGTGCAGCGCCGTCAACTGTCCGCGCGGGCCACGCCCTCTTCGATCGCTTCGCGCAGCCGCCGCTCAAGGC
>JAGXHD010000227.1 GCA_024636395.1 Sulfitobacter sp. | reverse complement strand
GGGATGCTCTATGCCGTGGGGGCGGTCGTCACGCGGCTTTGGTGTGCGGGTGAAAGCACGATGTCGCTCTCTGCGGGTATCTTCGGGATGCTGGCGCTGTTCGGTGCTATTGGGCTGTTGATCGTGCCTACGGGCGGGCCGCTGGGGTTTTCGGGGTTCGTGATGCGCGGTTGGGTGCCGCTGACGGCCAATATGATGTTCTGGATCGCGGTGCAGGCGTTGGGATCGATCTTCGGTATCGGGTTGATCACCCGTGGTTACCTGCTGGCGGAGGCGGGCTTCGTGGCGGTATTTGAATATTCCTTACTGGTTTTTGCGAGCTTCTGGGCTTGGGTGCTGTGGGATCAGTCGGTGGGGCTGCCTGCGCTTGCAGGGATGGCTTTGATTGCAGGGGCGGGGGCTGTGATCACGCTGCGCAGCGAGGCGGCGATGCCGGTACGTGCGGTCAAGGTACCATGATCCTGTCGCGCGGGCGGCGCTATCTGTTCATTCATGCACCCAAGACCGGGGGCACGTCCATGGCGCTGGCGCTGGAGGCGCGCGCCATGAAGGACGATATCATGCTCGGAGATACACCCAAGGCGCGCAGGCGGCGCAAACGACTGGAGGGTGTGCAAGCGGCGGGGCGGCTTTGGAAACACGCGACGCTGGCGGATCTCGACGGGCTTGTGGCGCCGCACGAGCTTGATGAACTGTTCATCTTCACCATGGTGCGCAACCCTTGGGACCGCATGGTGAGCTATTACCATTGGCTGCGCGCACAGAGCTTCGAGCATCCTTCCGTGCATCTGGCCAAGCGGCTGACGTTCGCGCAGTTCGTTGGAGATCCGCTGGTCGCGCAAAGCTTTGGGCGGGCGACTGCGGGCTCTTATGTCTCCGATGTGCGGGGGGTGGAGCGCGCCCGCCTCTTTATCCGGCTGGAGCATATGGCGGAGGATATCGCACCGCTTGAGGCGCATCTGGGTCTGACGCTGGAGGTGCCGCATGTGAACCGCAGTGCGCGCGCACCGGATTACCGCCAGAGCTACGGCGACGAAACCCGCGCGCGGGTGGCGCACATCTGCGCCGAAGATATCGCGCGCTTCGGCTACCGGTTCGAGACCTGACCTGCGCGCGCCCTTCGGGGAATGGCACTGGCAAGGATATTCGGCGGAAATGGTTAATGGCCCTTTCTATTGTCGCGCAGATCAACGAAATCTTAAGAGTATCCGGCAAATTATTTCATGAACTGGATACAATGCCCCAGGTCTGCCCAAATCATGACCCTTGGGTGCCTCACGAATCACGCCAACTGGGATCAGAAAATGAACGCAGCCCGGAGAGGCGGCACACCAAGGGGATGATGGAATGTTTGGAATGGGATTTAAGATGCAGCAGCCGACACGCCGCACCGTCGAAATGACCGGCGCCTACGATGGGGGCCTTGCCACACTGAGCCATGGTCTCATGGTCGGGACGCGGGTCGCGAGCAATTTGGGCTGGCGTGCGATCGATGCTCTGACGGTGGGCGACAAGGTGCTGACATTCGATCACGGGATGCAGGAGATCACCGAGATCCGGCGCGCCCATGTCTGGCTCGACGCGCCGGAGAGTGCGCAGACGCTTTGGCCCGTCGTGGTGCCGGTAGATGCGCTGGGCAATCGGGAGGAGCTGGTGTTGCTCCCCGATCAGGGCGTAATGATCGAGAGTGACGCAGCACAGGACATGCACGGCGATCCTTTCGCAGTCATCACGGCGCTGAGCCTTGTGGGCCTGCGCGGCATCCGCCAGCGCCAGCCGATGGAGAAAGTGGAGCTTGTCGGGGTTTATTTCGCCGGTGATGAGGTGATTTACGCTGAAGGCGGCGCGCTGATCCATTGCCCTGCGGATATGTCGACGCTTGACAAGTTCTTGGACGCGGCTGCGCCGACCTACAGCGTGCTGAGCGGTGAGGCGGCGGAGGAACTTGCTGATTTGATCTATCTCGAGGACGAATGCATGAACCCGGCAGAGGATGCGGCGTTTTGCGCGGCGGTCTGATCGCGAAGGGCACAGCATTCGCCCTTCTGGGCGCGAAGGGATGCTCTGGCGGCCCTTTTTTGTAGCGCGGGGCGGGCATGAAAAAGGGGACGCCTGTAGCGCCCCCTCGTTGATTTGCCTTCAAGGCCGCTGGATCAGGCCGCTTTTTCTGCTTTCGGACCAAAACGGCCATAAAAGCTTTGGTTTTTATCCGCCATCTCGCGCAGCAGATCGGGGCATTTGAAGCGCTCGCCGAATTGTGCCTCAAGCTGGTCACAGCGCTCTACCGCGTAGGGCGTGCCGATCATATCGAGCCACGAGAGTGGGCCACCGGACCATGGAGCAAAACCCCAACCGAGGATCGCGCCAACGTCGCCTTCGCGGATGTCCATGAGGACGCCCTCTTCCAGCGCACGCACGGCTTCAAGTACCTGCACGAACATCAGACGGTCCTGCACGTCCTGCAATGCGGGCTGTTCCTCGGCCAGCGGATATTTGTCCTGCAGGCCTTTCCAATACCCCAGACGCTTACCCTTCTCGTCGTAGTCGAAATAACCCGCTTTGGTCTTGCGGCCGAGGCGGCCTTTCTCTTCGAGCCAGACGATCAGCTCGTCCGCTTCAGACGCGGGATAGGCGTTGCCCATGGCGGCCTTGGTGGCGCGCATGATCTTGGTGGCGAGATCCACGGAAGTCTCGTCGCCCAGCTGCACGGGCCCTACGGGGAAGCCCAGCATTTGTGCCGCCTGATCAATATACCACGGGGCGATGCCTTCGGTGATCATGCGGTTCGCCTCGTTGCCGTAGGGGATGATGCAGCGGTTGGCGTAAAAGAAGCGCGCGTCGTTAACCACGATCGGCGTCTTGCGGATCTGGCGCACGTAGTCGAGCGCTTTAGCCACGGCGCGGTCACCGGTGCCCTTGCCCTTGATGATCTCGACCAGCAGCATCCTCTCGACGGGGGAGAAGAAATGGATTCCGATGAATTGCGTTGGACGTGAGGATGCCTTGGCCAGATCGGTGATCGGCAAGGTGGACGTGTTTGAAGCGTAGATGCAATCCTCGGGGATAACCGCCTCGACCTTTTTGGTCATCTCGGCTTTCACTTTTGGGTCCTCGAACACCGCTTCGATGATCAGGTCACAGCCTTTAAGCGCATCCAGATCGGCGGTGGCGGTGATGAGCTTGAGCAGCGCCTCCTTCTTCTCCGGCGTTGCTTTCTTGCGCGCGATTCCCTTATCCATATAGCTCTCGGAGTAGGCCTTGCCTTTGTCGGCGGCTTCCTGATCCCGGTCAATGAGAACCACTTCGATGCCTGCCTGCGCAGATACCAGCGCGATGCCTGCGCCCATCATACCCGCACCCAGCACGCCCAGTTTCTTGACGCGCTGATCGGGGACGCCTTCGGGGCGAACGGCGCCTTTCTCCAGCGCCTCCTTGTTGAGAAACAGCGAGCGTATCATGGCCGACGAGGTGGGGTTCAGCAGAACGGAGGTGAACCATCGGGCCTCGATTTTGAGGGCAGTATCGAAAGGTACCAAGGCACCTTCGTAGACGGCGCTTAACAGCGCCTTGGCTGCGGGATAGACGCCTTTGGTCTTGCCGTTGACCATGGCGGATGCGCCCACGAAGGTCATGAAGCCTGCGGGATGATAAGGCGCCCCGCCGGGCATCTTGTAGCCTTTGGCATCCCACGGCTTGAGAAGGTCGGCATCCGTGGCCGACAGCACCCAGGCACGGGCATCGGCCATCGGATCATCGCTGACCTCATGGATGACGCCCGCTTTCTTTGCGTCCGTCGGAGACATCATCTTGCCCTCGAGCAGCAGTGGGGAGGCAGCCATCGCACCCAGCATGCGGACCAGACGGGTCGTGCCGCCCGCACCGGGAAAAATGCCCACTTGAATTTCCGGCAGGCCGATCCGCGCTTTTGGATTGTTGGCGGCAAAGATGCGGTGCGTGGCGAGCGGCAACTCGAGCCCGATGCCAGCGGCGGTGCCGGGCAGGACGGAGGCGACCGGCTTGCCGCCCTTGTTGGTCTTGGGGTCCATGCCCGCGCGCTCGATCTTGCGCAGCAGCTTGTGCATGCGCATGGTACCGTCGAAAAGGCCCCGCGCAGGATCATCGCCCGCGTCTTCGCGCATCTTTGCGAGCAGGTTGAGATCCATGCCGCCCGCAAACGAGCCTTCCTTGCCTGAGGTGATGATGATGCCTTTCACGGCCTCGTCGGCCAAGGCCTCGTCGGTGAGCCGGTCGAGATCCTCAAGGCCATCGATGGACATCACGTTCATTGATTTATCCGCGACATCCCAGGTGATGGTGGCGATGCCCTCTGCATCTGTGGTCATTGTAAAATCGGTCATACTGGTTTCCTGACGTTATCTGATTTTTTGGACGCATTCGCGAGATGCGCATCAAGCGCCGTCCCGACGGTCGTCGTGGTATCAACGGCGTACTGGCTAGAGGAGATGAGCCACTTGCCGTCTATGAATTCGAGAATCGAATAGCAGGGAAAGGGCTCGGCGATACGCTGGCTTTTGCACATCATATGCGTCGTATGCGCGGCCTCGATACGGGTCTGCGTGCGGAACTCCGCCACGTCGCAGACCCGGATCAGGTCAGTGACCCGCTTGCGCATGTAATCTTCTGTCACTCTGCAGAAGATATCATGAAACTGATCGCGGTTTTCGATCACCATCTTGTCCTTTTCCGAGGCGATGAAATGGGGAAGGTGAAAACACTCGAAAAAAGTATCGAAATCGCCTGCGAGCAGCGCGATTCCCGTCTTCTCAAGAAGATCTTCGGAGATCTCCTTTGCGGTCCGGTACTCCTCCCCAGTCATGGGCCTAGACCCTTTCGATGATCGTGGCGGCACCCATGCCCGATGCGATGCACAGCGTCGCAAGACCGACTTCTTTGTCCGCACGCTCCAGTTCGTCGAGCAGGGTGCCGATGATCATCGCACCCGTTGCGCCCAGCGGATGGCCCATGGCGATGGAGCCACCGTTCACGTTGACCTTGTCGTGGTCCACGTTGAACGCCTGCATGAAACGCATCACCACGGAGGCAAAGGCCTCGTTGACCTCAAACAGATCGATATCGCTAATGCTCATGCCATTGTCGGCAAGGATCTTTTCGGTGACGGGCACGGGGCCGGTCAGCATGATGGTAGGATCGGTCCCGATTTTGGCGGTTGCGCGGATACGGGCGCGCGGTTTGAGGCCGTATTTCTCGCCGAATTCCTTGTTCCCGATCAGGATTGCCGCGGCACCGTCTACGATGCCGCTGGAGTTGCCGGCATGGTGGATATGGTTGATCTTTTCGAGGTGCGGGTATTTCAGCAGGGCGACCTTGTCGAAGCCGGGCATGACCTCACCCATCTGCTGGAACGCTGGATTGAGCGCGCCGAGCGATTGCATATCGGTCTGCGGGCGCATGTATTCATCGTGGCTGAGAATCTCGAGACCGTTCTGATCACGGATTGTGATCACCGATTTCGCGAACCGCCCCTCGTCCCACGCGCGTTTTGCACGCTGCTGGGAGGCGATGGCAAGCTGGTCCGCCTCATCACGGGTAAAGCCGTATTCTGTCGCAATGATATCGGCAGAGATACCCTGCGGGACGAAATACTTGTCCATCGCGATGCTGGGATCTGCCGCAATGGCCGCCCCGTCGCTGCCCATCGGCACCCGGCCCATCATCTCTACGCCACCCGCGATATAGGCCATCCCGGCCCCACCGCGCACCTGGTTTGCGGCCAGATTGACGGCCTCCATGCCGGAGGCGCAAAAGCGGTTGATTGCAAGGCCTGGGATCCGCTCGTCCAGATCCGAGGCGAGCACGGCGGAGCGCGCGAGGCAGCCCCCTTGCTCCATTACCTGTGTCACGTTCCCCCAGATCACATCCTCGACAGCGTGGCCTTCAAGGTTGTTGCGCTCTTTGAGTGCATTCAGGGTGAGGGCCGACAGGCGCAGCGAGGTCAGCTCGTGCAGGGCGCCATCGCTGCGGCCTTTGCCCCGGGGGGTGCGCAAAGCGTCGTAAATGTAGGCTTCGGTCATGGTCATCTCCTTCTTTGGCCTGGTAGGCCTTTATT
>JAGXHD010000226.1 GCA_024636395.1 Sulfitobacter sp. | reverse complement strand
GGCGGTGGTGGAGGCGGTGGATATACCGGTGACGCTCAAGACGCGGCTCGGCTGGGACGACGAGATGCTCAACGCGGCACCCATCGCATCGCGCGCCGAGGCGGCGGGGATCACAATGATCACCATCCACGGGCGCACCCGCTGTCAGTTCTACACTGGATCCGCCGATTGGGCGGCGATCCGAGGGGTTGTTGATGCGGTCAACATTCCGGTGATCGCAAATGGCGATATCGTCGATACCGCAACTGCCCGCGCGGCTCTGGCTCAATCGGGCGCACATGGCGTGATGATCGGGCGGGGGCTTCAGGGGCGGCCTTGGCTCCTCGCCCAGATCGCCCATGATATTTACGGAACGCCGGCACCCGATGTGCCGACCGGTACGGCCTTCACCGATATGGTACTGGCACATTACGACGCAATGCTGGCCTTCTACGGCACCAAGCTAGGCCTGCGCGTCGCGCGCAAGCATCTGGGCTGGTACATGGACCATGCAGGCACACCGAAAGAGCCGCGCCGGGCGGTTCTGACCGCACGCAGCGTCGAGGAAACTCTGATCGCGCTGCCTGTCGCGCTCGATACCGCCCGTTGGGACGCCGCCGCATGACCGGGAAAGCGCATATGCCGAGCCCGCTTGTGGCGCGCGAGGAACGCGCACTTTGGACCTCGCTGCCTGTGCCCGCACTTCTGGTCGGGCCTGACGATCTTATCATCGACATCAATGCCGCAGCCGAGGGGTTTCTCAATGCCTCCAACAAGGCGGTGCAGGGCACGCCCGTCTGGGATATGATCGCGGTCGATGCGCCGCTCGAAGAGGCGTTTGCCCGCGCGCGCAGCGTCCAGAGCACTTTATTTGTCAATGATGTGGATGTGGGCAGTGGCCAGCGTGCTCCGCTTCAATCGCAGCTTCAGATAGCCCCGCTGTCGGGAAGCGATGGCGTGATGATCCTGATGATCTCACCGCGTGAACTTGCCGGCCGGATGACACAAAACCAATCGGTCAAATCCGCCGCCAAATCAGCCATCGGCATGGCCGAAATGCTGGCCCACGAGATCAAGAACCCGTTGGCGGGCATCACGGGAGCGGCGCAGCTTTTGGGAATGAATCTGCCACCCGAAGATCTGGAGTTGACCGATCTGATCGTGGCCGAAAGCCGCCGGATCGTGAAGCTTCTCGAACAGGTCGAGCAGTTCGGAAATCTGACACTGCCAGAGCGCTCGGCGGTCAATGTCCATGATGTGCTCGACCGCGCACGCCGCTCGGCGCTGCTGGGCTTTGGTGCTCAGATGAAGATCATTGAGGATTATGATCCCTCCCTCCCGCTGGCATGGGGCGATAAGGACCAGCTTTTACAAGTCGTGCTCAATCTCGTGAAAAACGCATCCGAGGCGGCGGGAGAGGGGGGCGGCACGATCCGGCTCCACAGCTATTACGAGCATTCCTTCCGGTTGCGCCGCGCGGACGGGCGCGGCATCGCGCTGCCGCTGCAAATCGAAGTGATCGACGATGGGCCCGGGCTGCCTGAGCATATTGCAAGCGACGTGTTTGAGCCTTTCGTATCGGGGCGTGAGAACGGCACCGGCCTAGGGCTGGCGCTGGTGAGCAAGATCATTTCAGAACATGACGGCTGGATCTCCGTGAGTTCCGTGCCCGGCCATACGGTATTTCGGATTTCTCTGCCACGCGCCGACGCAAGCGAGGAAAAAATCGCATCCTCGACAGCACAGGAACGCGCCGCGCTGGCTGCGCCGGCACAACCACAAAAAATTCAGGCCACCGGAACACCGGACAGCCGCACCAAAAAGGAGAGTTGAGCAATGGATGGTACAGTTCTGGTCGCAGATGACGACCGCACGATCCGCACGGTCCTGACCCAGGCGCTCACGCGCGCGGGATGCAAGGTGCATGCCACCTCCAGCCTGACGACGCTGATGCGCTGGGTGGCCGAAGGCAAGGGCGACGTGGTGATCTCCGATGTTGCCATGCCTGACGGTAACGGTTTGGAAATGCTTCCTAAAATCGCGCAGGATCGCCCCGACCTGCCGGTCATCGTAATTTCTGCGCAAAATACCATCATGACGGCGATCAAGGCGGCAGAGGCGCAGGCCTATGACTACCTGCCCAAACCGTTCGATCTGCCCGATCTGATGAAGCGCACGGCTCGCGCGCTCGAGCGGGGCGGCGCGCCTCGACGCGTCCCGGCACCAGACACCGGCAAGGACGAGGATGATCTGCCCATGGTGGGCAAAACCGCCGTGATGCAGGCGCTGTACCGGGTCATCGCGCGGGTGATGAACACCGATCTGCCCGTGCTGATCTGGGGCGAAAGCGGGACGGGTAAATCCTTGATCGCTCGCTCGATCCATGATCTGTCCGATCGCCGCTCGTTGCCGTTCGTGACTGTCACCGAGGCCGATTTGCGCGATATCGAAGGCCCAGCACGGGTGCTGGCACGCGTGCGCGGCGGCACGCTTCTGATCGACGAAATCGGCGACATTTCGAGTGAGGTCCAGGCCCGGATCGCCCGTATGATGGACGCACAGGCAGATAACGCGCCGCGTTTCATTGCCACTTCCCAGAGCGATCTGGGGCATGAAACTGCTGAGTCCCAGCTGCGCCGCGATCTATACTACCGCCTGTCTGGGGCCACGCTGCACGTGCCTGCCCTGCGGGACAGGGTCGAGGACATTCCGCTGCTGGTCTCGCATTTTCTGGAAAAGGCAGATGTGGCGATCGGCTCACCGCACGCGCTTTCGGACGGGGCAGCCAAGATCTTCTCGAATTATACGTGGCCCGGCAACGTCCGCCAACTCGAGCATGCCATGCGTCAGCTCTCGCTCACCAGCCGTGCGGTGGAGATCTCCACGGCCGAAGCAGAGCAGATTATCGGCGGTCAGCCCGGCCCTGAGCCCACCCGCGCCATCGGCAACAGCGAGAAGCTCGGCGCGAGCGTGGAGCGTCACATTCGC
The DNA here is from genome assembly GCA_024636395.1 of Sulfitobacter sp. Classification (GTDB taxonomy): domain Bacteria; phylum Pseudomonadota; class Alphaproteobacteria; order Rhodobacterales; family Rhodobacteraceae; genus JAGXHD01. The sequence continues at coordinate 3,323 of JAGXHD010000226.1, read as the reverse complement.
CGCTATTTCGAGCTGCACGGTGCGATGCTGCCGCCGCCAGGCCTCTATCAGCGCATCCTGCGCGAAGTCGAGGCGCCGCTCATCGAAGTGGCGCTGGCCGCAACGTCGGGCAATCAGGCAAAATGCGCAGAGCTTTTGGGCATCAACAGAAATACGTTGCGGAAGAAGATCACCGAACTCGAAATAGAGGTTACACGTGGTCGAAAAATGATGTAAAACTGTCACATAAACGTGGCCATCGGGGGACATATCCGATCAGGACCACATAATATGGCGGTACGGTGCTTATGCACCACATCAGGTGAGGTCCGAACGCGTGGCATCTCGAACACGCATATCTTGGCTTGTCCAGCTGTCGCGCTTGCGGCGGATCAAGCTTGTGCGGACCCTGATGACGCTGGGGCTTGTGGTCCTGGGCCCCTTACTCGCGCTGGCGACCTATCTCGCGCTGGGGCCGCTCGATCAGGGCAGCACCAACACGTTACGCCTGATTTTGCTCCTCGATCTCATTTACATCCTCGTGGTAGCGGCGCTGGTTTTGGCGCAGGTTGCGCGTCTGATCACGGCCCGGCGGGCCAAGTCAGCCGGATCAAGACTGCATTTACGGCTCACGGGTGTTTTCGCGCTCATGGCTCTGATTCCCACCGTGTCTGTCGCGGTCTTTGCAGTGCTGACCATTAACGTGGGTATAGAGGGCTGGTTTTCCGAGCGTGTCCGCGTGGTGGTCGGCAATTCCCTGCTGGCCGCTGAGGCCTACGCGGAGGAAGAGCGGCAGGGTCTCAAGGACGATGCCTTGAGCCTTGCGCGCAGCATCGACCGGGCGCGCCGCGGAGGAATTGAGCTGAGCGACAGCGAACTTTTGGGTGATGGCCAGCGCCAGATCCAGCGCGGCCTGTCGGAGGCTTATCTGATTGACGGAACGGGCGAGATACGCGCGCGTGGCGATCGCTCCTATCTGTTCTATTATGATCCGCCCAGCCCCGAGCAGATCGCCGCCGCGAGCGCCACGGATGTGCGTATTATCGAGGATTGGGCCAACAACGAATTCCGCGCGCTGGTGCGGCTCAACTCCTTCGTTGACCGCCTTCTCTACATATCGCGCGAAGTGGATGGCGAGATCCTGAGCCTGCTCGACGAGACCCAGGAAACCATCCGCCTCTACCAGCAACTCGAGAGCGAGCGGGGGCGCATGTTGTTCGAATTCGGCCTGCTGTATCTCGCCTTTGCTGTCATCATCATTCTTGCAGCAGTCTGGCTCGGGCTGTGGTTTGCGGAGCGGCTGTCTGGGCCGGTGGGTCGGCTCACGGGCGCAGCACAGCAGGTGGGGGCAGGGGATCTGGACGTGCAGGTGCGCGAGGATGACGGCGACGACGAGATCGCGGAGTTGGGCCGCTACTTCAACCAGATGACCAAGCAGCTCAAGGGCCAGCGCAACACGCTGCTCGACAACACCCGCCAGATCGAGCGGCGGCGGCGGCTGTTCGATTCAGTGCTCAGCTCGGTCACCTCAGGCGTCGTGGGCCTTGATCCGGAGGGACGCGTGACCTTCGTGAACCGCTCCGCCATGCGCCTTCTGGACTGGGAAGAAGACCAGCAATCACTGGCGCTTACCGTAGCGGTGCCAGAGTTCGGCCCGCTCTACGAGACGCTGACCACGACAGCGACCGAGGCGACCCAGCAGGAGATCAAGGTTTCGCGGCAAGGCAGTATGGAAAATCTGCTGGTTCGGATGGCAACGCGCCGCACGGACGAGGGGCGGCTCGAGGGCTACGTTGTGGCCTTCGACGACGTGACCGATCTGGTAAGCGCGCAGCGCATGGCCGCTTGGGGCGACGTGGCGCGCCGGATCGCACATGAAATCAAGAACCCGCTCACGCCGATCCAGCTCAGCGCCGAACGGATCAAGCGTAAATTCGGTCCCAAGCTCGGCGATGATCGCGACAGCCTTGACCAGATGACCGGTGTGATCATCCGCCAGACCGGCGATCTACGACGCATTGTCGATGAATTCTCCAAGTTCGCGCGGATGCCCGAGCCAGAGCGCCGCGCGCAGGACATGACCCAACTGATGCGAGATGCAGTGCTTTTGCAACGAACCGGACGTCCCGACATCAACATCGTAGCAGATGTGCCGAAGCGCGCCCTACCGGCGCTGATCGACGGCACCATGATTACACAGGCGCTGACGAACCTGATCAAGAACGCGGGCGAAGCCATAGACACGCTCAAACAAGAGGGCGCCCCGGAAGGTCTGGTTCCGCAGATCCAGGTGCATCTGCATTCCGATGGCGCCTTGGCCCATATCAGCATCGCCGATAACGGCCTCGGGCTGCCGGAGGACCGCGCTCGGTTGTTCGAGCCCTATGTCACGACCCGCAGCGAGGGCACCGGTCTCGGCCTGCCGATCGTAAAGAAAATCATCGAGGAGCACGGCGGCAGCCTGACCCTCACGGACGCCCCCGTTTTCGAGGGGCAGTCCCATTTTGGCGCAATGGCGGTCATAACTCTGCCATTGGGCATTGAGAATACCGGCCACACTGAGGAGCAGACCCATGAGTGACATTCTGATCGTAGACGACGAGCGTGATATTCGCGAGCTGATCTCGGATATTCTGGAGGACGAGGGCTTTGCCACCCGGCTGGCCGGAAATTCGGATGATGCCATGGCCGCCGTAAACACCGAACCGCCTGCGCTGATGATCCTCGATATCTGGCTCAAGGACAGCAAGATGGACGGCATCGACATCCTCAAAACGGTCAAACGCGACAATCCGGATGTGCCGGTGGTGATCATTTCGGGGCACGGCAACGTCGAAATCGCGGTGGCCGCGATCAAGCAAGGTGCCTATGATTTCATAGAAAAGCCGTTCAACATCGACCAGCTGATGGTGGTCATCCGCCGCGCTATGGAGACCTCACGCCTGCGCCGCGAGAACCTGACGCTCAAGCGCAAGGAAAGCACCACCGCGGAGATGATCGGGAATTCCGGCGCCTTTCGCACACTTCTGGGCCAGCTCGATAAGGTCACCAAATCCAACGGGCGGGTGATGCTCACGGGTCCGGCAGGATCGGGCAAGGAAGTAGCCGCGCGCTATATCCATACCCATTCCAACCGCGCCTCCGCCCCCTTTATCACCGTAAATTGCGCAGGCGTCGCCCCCGACCGGATGGAGGAAGTCCTGTTTGGCCGCGAGACACCCGAACGCGGCGTGGAGCCGGGCCTGCTGGAGCAAGGTCACGGCGGTGTGGTCTATTTCGACGAGGTGGCAGACATGCCGCTGGGCACGCAATCCAAGATCCTGCGCGTCCTGGTGGACCAGCAG
>JAGXHD010000225.1 GCA_024636395.1 Sulfitobacter sp. | reverse complement strand
GGCTAAACACATCGAGCCGCGCGCGCTCCACAGGATAGGTGATCAGCGTCTGGTCGCGAAAATCCTCTGCTTCGACAAACGGCTTTTTGGCCAGGGGATGCGTGCGTGCTGCCACGAAAACAGCCTTGTAATCAAAAAGCTCGATAAACTCGACTCCCTCGATCTCCTCGGGGTCCGACGAGATAACCAGATCAACCTCCTCGCGCAGAAGGGCGGGCAGCGCGTCAAATGCGAGCCCCGGCCTGATGTCCACATCCACATCACCGAAACTTCGGCGGAACTGCTCCAGCACCGGAAACAGCCATTCGAAGCATGCATGACACTCGATCGCGATGTGCATCCGTCCCGTGCTGCCATCGCGCAAACCGCTGAATTCCTCCTGCAAGGCCGCCACCTGCGGCAATACCTGCTCGGCCAGCTTCAAAAGCCGCTGCCCGGCGGGCGACAGCTTCAGCGGCTTGGAGCGTCGCACGAACAGTTCCACCCCTGCCTGATCCTCCAATCCCTTGACCTGATGGCTCAAAGCACTCTGTGTGATATTCATCATTTCGGCGGCCCGCGCGAGGCCGCCCGCACGGTGAATGGCCTGAATGGTGCGCAGATGGCGGAACTCAATGTGCATGACGGCGTATTCCTTATGAGGCTAGCCTCATGTTCAAGATGAAAGTTATGAATTTGTCTCATAGGCACTCCTGTGCGACAAGAGTTGAATTGAAAAAGGAACCGCGTCATGACATCCCCTTCCGTCTCTTTCGAAGTTTTCCCTCCAAAGACTGTCGATGCCGCGTTCAAGCTATGGGATACAGCTCAGGCCCTCGCGCCGCTCGCCCCGCGCTTCTTTTCCGTGACCTATGGCGCAGGCGGTAGCACCCGTGATCTTACACATGACGCCGCCCATGTTCTGCACCGCACCTCGGGCCTGCCCGTCTCCGCGCATCTGACATGCGTTGGCGCGTCAGTGGCCGAGACTATTGAAGTAGCCGAGAAATTTCATGCCGCAGGTGTGACCGACATCGTCGCCCTGCGCGGCGATCCCCAGGCTGGTGCAACCCAATTCACGCCGCACCCTGAAGGTTTCAAAAATTCGGTCGAGCTGATCGAGGCGCTGACCATTCTGGACAAATTCACCATCCGCGTCGGCGCCTATCCCGATAGCCACCCAGATGCCGCAAGCCAGCATGCCAACATCCAGTATCTCAAGCGGAAATTTGATGCCGGTGCCGATGAGGCGATCACACAGTTCTTCTTTGAGTCTGAATCGTTCCTGCGTTTCCGCGATCAGTGTGCCGCCGCAGGTATCGACAAGCCCATCGTTCCCGGCATCCTTCCCATCACGAATTGGACCTCCGCGCGCAAGTTCGCCGAGCGCTGCGGCACGAAAATCCCCGCATGGCTCGACGAGGCTTACCGCGCCGCCGAGCGCGATGGCCGCACTGAATTGCTGTCGACCTCGCTTTGCGCCGAATTGTGCAGCGCGCTGGTCGATGAAGGCGTCGATTCGCTCCACTTCTACACGCTCAACCGCCCAGAACTGACCCGCGATGTCTGCCGCGCTCTTGGGGTATCGCCTCAGTCGAGCCTGTCAAACGTTGCGTAACGGCTTGCGGATTCGCACAAAACGTCTCTAGGCTGTGAGGATAATTCCGCAGCCGGAGACTGTTTTATGCCACGCATCGCCACATCGCCCGATGAATTGCTCAAACCCGCCGAGGCGATCAAGCTATCGGGGCTCGAATTCATGCAGCGTATCCTTGATGGCACCAACCCCGGCCCGCCCATCGGTGGCACGATGGGCTATACGCTGCACAGCGTCGCAGAGGGCCATTGCGTCTTTCGCGGCACACCGGAGTTCAACGTAACCAACCCAATGGGCACGGTTCACGGCGGCTGGTACGGCACATTGCTCGATTCAGCCATGGCCTGCGCCGTCATGACGAAGGTGCCGCGCGGTTCGGTCTACACCACACTTGAATACAAGATAAATATTCTGCGCTCGATCCCACTGGGAATGCAGGTCGATTGCATCGGGGTGATTGATCACGTGGGCCGTTCCACCGGCGTCGCCCACGGCGAGATCAGAGGAGTGGAAGACGGCAAGCTCTACGCCACAGGCTCGACCACATGTATCGTGATGAATATCGCGTAATTAAAGCCTTAATCAAACTGGCTTAGGAAGTGGGCGCCGTCTTTTGGGTGAGACAGCGCCCGAAGTATTTTCTTATTCCGCTGCGATGGCCTCGCCCTGCAACATCTCCCAGACCTTATGCGGCGTGAAGGGCATATCCGCCTGCCGCACGCCCAGATCCCACAGTGCGTCCTGCACTGCGTTGGACACCGCCGCGAGCGCACCCACCGTGCCCGCCTCGCCACAGCCCTTCATGCCCATCAGGTTCGCTGTCGAGGGCACAGGCTCGCTGGTAAACGAGATAAACGGCACATCTTGCGCGCGCGGCATCGCATAATCCATGAACGAGGCCGTCAGCAGCTGCCCGTCCTCATCATAGACCACGCGCTCCTGAACGGCCTGCCCGATGCCCTGCACCACGCCCCCATGCACTTGGCCCTCGGCCAGCAAGGGATTGATCAGATTGCCGAAATCATCAACGACCGTATATCGGTCGGTGGTCACGATCCCGGTCTCGGGGTCGATCACCACTTCGCAGATGTGCACACCGTTGGGGAAACTGCGTCCCTCCAGCGTTGCGCGCTCGTGGTGCGTGAGCAAATCATCGCGGCCCTTATCGCGCGCCATTTGGGCAACCTCCAGCATGGTCGGCGTGAGGTTGGACCCGTCCGCCCGGAACCGCTCGTCATCAAAGGCGATCTCGGCGGCTGGCACACCCATCTCATCGGCCAGAAACGCGGTAAACGCATCCTTGATTACCGCAACCGTCGCCAGCGTGGCATTGGTCTGCGTCGTAACCGAACGCGAGCCACCGGTGCCGCCACCGGTTTGGATCCGGTCGCTATCGCCCTGGACCACGACGATCTTGTCCGCCGGAATCCCTGTCTGGTCGCTCAGGAACTTGGCATAGACAGTCTCGTGCCCCTGCCCGCCCGATTGCGTGCCAACCAAGATCTCGACGGTACCATCCTCAAGGAAGTTAACCTTCGCTCCCTCGCTGGGATCGCCCAGAATACTCTCGATGTAATAGCAAATTCCCATACCGCGCAGCAGCCCGTGCTTGGCATCCGCCGCGCGGCGCGCCGTAAATCCATCAGCATCCGCTTCCCGCGCCCCGCGCGTCAGCACCTTGTTGAAGTCACCCACATCGTAGGTCTCGCCCGTTGTGGTGGCGTAGGGGAATTGCGCGGGCTTGATAAAATTGATCCGCCGCAGCTCCATCGGGTCTACACCCAGCTCGCGCGCCGCCCGGTCCATCACGCGTTCCAGCACGTAGATCGCTTCTGGCCGCCCCGCACCCCGGTACGCATCGACTTGCACGGTATTGGTATAATAGCCCTCCACCTGAAGCCAGGTTGTCTGCACATCGTAGACACCCATCAGCACGCGGCTGAAGAGCTGCGTCTGGATATACTGACCGAACTGGCTATTGTACGCGCCCAGATTGCACTTCGTGCGCACCCTGTAGGCCGTGATCTTGTTGTCCGCGTCAAACGCAAGCTCCGCGACGGAGGTGAGATCGCGCCCGCCATTGTCGCTCAGCATCGCCTCCGTGCGCTCGCTCATCCAGCGGACCGGTTTGCCCAGCGCTCGCGCGGCGTGGCTGATCAGGAAGTACTCGGGGTAGGACATTGATTTCATCCCGAACGCCCCGCCGGTATCGGGATTGGTTACCCGCACATCGTCCTCACCCAGTCCGAACGCCTTGACGAGGTTGCCCTTGTGCACCCATACGCCCTGCCCGTTGTTGGCCAGATGCAAGCGCTTGCCGTCCCATTCCGCGTAACAGCCGCGCGGCTCGATGCTGTTCACGATGATGCGGTTGTCGCCCACGTCCAGCGAGACAGTCCGCGCCGCCGACTTGAAGGCCGCTTCCGTCACCGCTTCATCGCCCATCCCCCAGTCGAAAGCACAGTTGTCCGCCGCCTCTGCGTGCACGGCCTCGCCGCCCCGCGCCAGATCCATCTTCGCGGGCAGCTCATCAACGTCCAACATTATCAGCTCAGCCGCGTCGCGCGCCTGTTCGTAAGTGTCCGCGATCACCATCGCGACAGGCTCACCCACGTAGCGCACACGGTCCTTCGCCAACATCGGGCGCAGAGGTGCCGCCGCTGTCGATCCATCGCGGTTCTTGATTGCTGCACCGCTGATCGCGATATCCACGCCCGCAGCTTCGAGATCCGCACAGGTAAACACCAGATGCACGCCCTCAGCCTGCGCCGCCTCGCTGACATCTAGGTCTTTTATTTTCCCGTGCGCCAGAGGCGCGCGATACACAAACGCATGCAGCGCACCCTTTGGTGCGATATCGTCCACATACCGCCCCGCGCCCGTCAAAAACCGCACATCTTCGACCCGCGTGACCGATTGGCTCTTACCGAATTTTTCCATGGATTTGCTCTCCTTGAGACACAACAATCTGTTAGCCGGAAATCTAGCGGACCGCGCCCGCTTGTCCAGCCGCCATATGGTCGCCCCGTGCGCGCCCCTTTCCCTCTCCCGCTTCCTCCGCTACATCAGCGTCAAATCAAAAACCGACGGGAGCCGCATCATGGCACTGGACAAAAAATTCGACGCAAGCGAGGCCGAAGCCCGCCTTTATGCCGCCTGGGAGCACTCCGGCGCATTCAGAGCAGGTGCGAACGCCTCGCGCGACGAGACCTATTGCGTCATGATTCCACCTCCTAACGTGAATGGCTCGCTGCACGTGGGCCATGCGTTCAATAACACTCTGCAGGACATTCTGACCCGCTGGCACCGGATGCGCGGCTTTGACACGCTCTGGCAGCCCGGTCAGGACCATGCAGGCATCGCCCTGCAACTCGCCGTGGAAAACCAACTGGCCAAGGACGGCATCAAACGCACGGATCTCAGCCGCGAGGAATTTCTCAAGCACGCCTGGGCCTATAAAGAGGCCACCGCCGACACCATCGTGGGCCAGCTCAAGCGCCTCGGGTCCTCCTGCGATTGGTCGCGCAACGCCTTTACCATGTCCGGCGCGCCCGGTGATACCCGCAGGGGCCACGAGAGTTCACCCAATTTCCACGATGCCGTGATCAAAGTCTTCGTGCAGATGTACAACGATGGCAAAATCTACCGTGGCAAGCGGCTGGTAAACTGGGACCCCCGCTTCGAGACCGCCATTTCGGACCTCGAAGTGGAAAACGTCGAAGTGCCGGGCCACATGTGGCACTTCAGATATCCCCTCGCGGGCGGCGCGAGCTACGAATACATTGAGCGTGACGAGGACGGCAAAGAGACCCTGCGCGAGACACGCGATTATATCTCCATTGCCACGACACGGCCGGAAACCATGCTGGGCGATGGTGCTGTCGCAGTTCATCCATCGGATGAGCGTTATGCACCAATTATCGGAAAACTATGCGAAATCCCTGTTGGTCCGAAAGAGAATCGCCGCCTGATCCCGATCATCACGGATGAATACCCCGACAAGAATTTCGGTTCCGGCGCCGTGAAGATCACAGGGGCGCATGACTTCAACGACTATCAGGTCGCCAAGCGCAACCAGATCCCACTCTACAATCTAATGGACACAAAAGCGGCCATGCGCAGCGACGGGCTCAGCTACGCCGAAAGCGCCGAGAAGGCCCGCACCTTCGCCGAAAACACCGCCGAGATGCTGACCCGCACCGAAGGGCGCTTCCACTCGCCCAGCGATCATCCCGTGCCTGACGTGACTGATATCAACCTCGTGCCCGACGACTACCGTGGCCTTGACCGCTTCGAGGCCCGCAGAAAGATCGTGGCGGACGTGACCGCTGAGGGACTTGCTGTGATGGTCCCCAATCCGAAGGCCGACGAGGAAGACGCCCCCGCCCTGATCCCGCTGGTCGAGAACAAACCAATCATGCAGCCGTTCGGTGACCGCTCAAAAGTCGTGATCGAGCCTCTGTTAACCGACCAGTGGTTCGTCGACACCGACCAGATCGTAGGCCCCGCCCTCGACGCCGTGCGCAACGGCGAGGTCAAAATCATGCCCGAGAGCGGCGAGAAGGTGTACTATAACTGGCTCGACAACATCGAGCCTTGGTGTATCT
>JAGXHD010000224.1 GCA_024636395.1 Sulfitobacter sp. | reverse complement strand
GCCGAAATACCGGCCCGCCTGTGAGATCGCTCTGGATGCAATCTTCCGTGCGGTGCTGCGCCCAGTACTGACAGGTTTCGTTCAGCGGACAGCGGCAGGTACCCGGATATCGGACCAGACCGGCAGATGATCCGACGCCACGCGCGCGAGCGCTCCCTGCTCCACCCCGCCCCCGACGACGTCGATGCCTTGAGTGACCGCAAAGCGGTCGAGCCCCGCAAGCGGTCGGCGCGCGTGAAAGGACCGCCCAGGGCTGTGGGTCACAAACCGTTCAGCAAGCGGCTCCAGCCCCCGATGCCCCGACCATTCATTGAAATCACCCGCTATCACAACCCGCGCATCACCCGTGGTCGCATGTTCCAGCACGGCGAGCTGTGCGCGGCGATCACGGCGCAACAGGCCCAGATGCGTGGCCACCAGCGTCAGACCTTCGCCGACATCAAGCGTCAGCTGCACGGCGCCGCGCGGCTCGAACCCCGGCAAAGTGATCCGCTCGCGCAGCTGCGCCCCAATTCCCCGCCGCACCAGCACAGCGTTACCATGCCAGCCGAGGCTGATGTCATCGGGGCAAACCCCGAGCAGATCAAAATCCGTCTCAGACTCGATCATTGCGCGGGGCAAGGCCGGAAGCCGCTGGCCCAATCGCTTGTCGGCTTCCTGTAGCACCACCACATCCGCGCCAAGCGCATTGATCACGGCGATCGTCCGCTCGGGACTACGCCGCTGGTCAAGGCCGCGGGCCTTGCGGATATTATAACTGGCGATACGGATTGTGGTGTCCTGCATACGTTTAATATAGGGTCTATATCGTAGATAATAACACCTGGACCGATATATCGGCATGCATTTGATCAAGGACAGCAATCCCAAAATCCTCGTTCTCTGGGCCGCCCTTCTGCTGGCCGGGCTGGTCGCACTCGGGCTGGCGCGCTGGTCGCTGGCTTTCGTGAGTTTTGCGACCCTCGCGCTCTCGCTGTTGCCGCCGCTTCTGGCTGCGCGCTGGTCGTTGACCTTGCCCCTGCCGTTCTTGATTTTCACCACGGCCTTTTTCTTTGCGTCGATCTTTCTGGGCGAAGCTTTCGATTTCTACGAGCGTTTGTGGTGGTGGGATCTGGCACTGCACGGAAGCGCTGCGGTAGGCTTCGGGCTGACCGGCTTCCTGTTTGTGTTCATGCTTTTTGAGGGTGACCGCTTTGCCGCCCCTCCTTCGGCGATCGCCTTTATCGCCTTTTGCGTGGCCATGATGGTCGGCGCGATGTGGGAGGTGTTCGAGTTCACGATGGACACGACATTCGGGCTGAACATGCAGAAATCCGGGCTGAACGATACCATGGCCGATCTGGTCGTGAACGCCGTTGGCGGGCTGATCGCGAGCCTCACAGGATACATCTATCTCGTGCGCGATTCCGCGGGCATCCTCGGCTCGGCCCTGTCGCAGTTCATCCGGCTCAACCAGCGTCTCTACGAGAAATACAAGCATCGTCTGAAAAAGTAGAACGCGGGCCCGACAGACGCGATCAAGACCAGCAATACGCAGCCCTTCCGCCGCCCCTGCCGGATTTCGCGGACTTGTTTAATGGGCCGCAACTGCCTACCCTAACCGGTATTCTCGATCCCATGCACTGGCCCGCGAGCGAGCGAAAGACGCTGGTCGCAGCCCTTGAGGCACAGTTTTTGGCTCGCCTTGATCTTTGTCAGTTGCCTGTGGTTTGCCCGTGCGAGTCTGCGGAAAAGGCCCCGCCGCCCGGCCGGGCCGAGCCCAGGAACGGAGAGCGCCATGAAACGCCGCACAATTACCTTTGTGATCAACAAAAGCACAGAAGATGCACAGATACGTGCGGCAGCTGATGCCGCCTTCGAGAGCGGGGATCATCTGCTCTGTCTTCTTTTGGAGTCCGCGCCCAGCTTGCCCACCTATTTCTACGGCGGGTTCACCTACGGCGGGCTCGTGGTTCCGGATGATTGGAGCAATGTGATCGCCACCGCAAAAGGAGAACTGAAGGAACGTGTCGACCAAATCGAGCAGGTCCTGGCGAAAACCGGCGCCTCCGGCGATGTGCAGCCAGCCATGTGTGTGGGTGTCGATATCAAGCATCACGTCGCCCGCGCCGCACGGGTCAGCGACGAGGTGCAGTTCGCCTCGAGCCTGCGCGAGACACCGGAATTCCTGCGCGAGGCCGCCGCCGGTGTCCTCTTCCTCTCGCCTGTCGGGTTCCTTCTCAATGGCTCCGCAGGACTGAAGCCGCAGAATATCATTGTCGCGTGGGACAGCAGCAAAGCGGCTGCGAGCGCGGTCCATGCCGCCCTGCCCTATCTTCTCGACGCGAAAGAGGTGGTAATCGCCTGCATCGATCCGGTCGGCACGGCGGAGCAGGGCGGTCAGGATCCCGGCGCGGATGTCGCCGCGTGGCTGAGCCATCACGGCTGCACCGTCACTCTATCGCAGTTTCCGAGCGGTGGCCGCGCTGTTGCCGCCTGTATTCAGGATCGCGCCCGCGATCTCGGCAGCGATCTGGTGGTGATGGGTGCCTACGGCCATGCCCGCATGATCCAGACCGTTTTCGGCGGAACAACCCGCGAGATGATGGATCAAACGACCCTGCCGGTGCTCTTCGCACACTGACAGGGCACTTGCGGGGCTGACCCTCTAAACCGGAAAATTGCCGTCCTCGAAAGGATCCTCCTGCGGGTCTTCCACAGGTGGATTTTCGGCAGGTATGTTTGCGGGCGTATTTTTAGGAGTGCGGATTTCCGGCCCGATTGGTCCGGATACCGGATCGGCGGGCATGGGCACCTCGACAGGAGGCGGGGGTTTTTGCTGCTTCATGGTTTGTCCTTTCTTGGTGTTTGAGCAAAATAGCCCCCGCACCGCAGCTGCGCATTGACCCGGATCAATCTGCACGCCGCGACAGTCGGGATTACCACAGGTAGAAACGAGGGCCGCGCCGCGCCCGTCACAATCGGGTGCAGCCACAGCTCCTGATACCCGGCGGAATTTGTTTCTCCTTGCAAACGGGACGTTTACACAACCCACCCAGTTGCCTAAAACAAAGGCATGACAACAGTTGCCGACATTGAAAGCTATATTCTGCGCACCGCCATGGGCGACCGCGCGGCATTCTCTGCGCTCTATGACGCAACCTCGGCGAAACTCTTTGGCGTATGCCTGCGTGTGTTGAACAACACGGCAGAAGCGGAAGACGCGCTTCAGGATGTTTATGTCAGAATATGGCGCAAGGCCGACAGCTATGCAGTCAACGGGTATTCCCCGATGACCTGGCTGATCACGATTGCGCGCAATCTGGCCATCGACCGCCTGCGCGCCCGAAAAGCGCCTGCCAAAAGGGTCGAAGAGGTATTTGATCTGGCCGCCAGCGGACCGACGCCCGAAGAGGCGGCGATCCAAAGCTCCGAGCGCGCCCAGATCGACATGTGTCTCGACGAACTGGAGAAAAAACACGCGGACTGCGTGCGTGGCGCCTACCTTGATGGCGACACATACAGCGATCTGGCAGACCGTGCAGGTGTGCCGATCAACACCATGCGTACTTGGCTTCGCCGAAGCCTGATAAAACTGAAAGACTGTCTGAGCCGATGAGCCAAGCCGACGACCAACCCCAAGACGATATTTCCCTGATCGGGGAATATGCGCTGCATCTGCTGGATGCAGACAGCCGTCTTGCGGTTGAACAGCGCTTGCGCGACGAGCCTGCATTGCGTGAGATGTTGCGCGACTGGGAGGAAGGGCTCGTCCGTCTGGCCGACGACATTGCGGAGACGCCGGCACCGGCGCGGGTCAAGGCTAGAATTCAGGCGAAGCTCTTCACAGAAAGCACGCAGCCGTCACGCTCCCCGTTTGCACGGCTGTCCAGCTGGCGCGGCGGCACGGCTCTCCTCGCGGCAGCCCTCACCTTTGCCCTCTATTTTGCGCCTTCATTCCTGTTTGGTCCGACTGGCCCCACCTTTGTCGCGGAGATCATGGCAGAAGATCGTGCCGTGGTGGTACAGGCGCTGTTTGATCCGGTTTCGGGCGAGATCAATATCGAAAGGGCCGCGGGCGCTCCGGCCGATGGCCGCGTGTTCCAGCTCTGGCTGATCGCCGAGGGTGCTTCGGCTCCCGTGTCATTGGGGGTGCTGCCATCCAGCACTGAGGCCCTCTTGACCGTCCCCGCCGACCTGCGCGAAGCGATGATCGGTGGCACACTTGCGATCAGTGACGAGCCTCCCGGCGGCTCACCCACAGGTGCGCCAACAGGGGCCGTCGTCGCGGTCGGTCCGCTCGTCACCTCCTCGTAACACCCGCGCGTTACGCGAGGCCAAGATCTGATGTGAACTCCGCCAGACTGCGCTCGACGATGTCCATCATCTGCGCCACTTCGGCCTGACTGATGATCAGCGGCGGGCAGAATGCCATCGCGTCGACCATGTTGCGCGATACCATGCCATTGCGCAGCATGATCCCGCCCAGATGAACACCCAGCTTGCCGGGGGTGAATTCATCCTCGCGCCCCTCGGGCGCCACCAGCTGCAACGCCCCAATCAGGCCCACACCGCGCGCTTCACCCACCAGCGTATGATCCACAAACCGCGCAAGCCCGGCCTGTAACTCCGTCCCGCGCTCCGCGGCATTGGCGACCAGATCGCGTTCCTCGATGATCCTGATGTTTTCCAGCGCCACAGCCGCGCCCACCGGATGCCCCCCGCCGGTATAGCCGTGGCCCAGCACGCCGATCCTGCCGCTTTCCTCTGCGATGGGCTCATAAAACCGATCGTTCATCATGAAGCCCGAAAACGGGAAATAAGATGAGGTGATCCCCTTCGACATCGTCAGCACATCAGGGCGGATGTCGAATGTGGTCGAGCCGAACATATTGCCGGTCCGGCCAAAGCCACAGATCACTTCGTCGGCGATGAGCAGAATATCGTACCGCGCCAGAACGGCTTGTATCTTCTCCCAATAGGTCGCGGGCGGCACGATCACGCCGCCGGCCCCCATCACCGGCTCCGCGATGAACGCCGCGACCGTCTCGGGCCCTTCCGCCTGTATCATCGCATCGAGATCCTCGGCGCAGCGGGTGGCAAAGGCCTCTTCGCTCTCACCCTCCTGCCCCTCGCGCCAGTAGTGCGGAAACGTGGTGTGCAAAATCCCCGCGATGGGCAGATCGAAGGAGCGGTGATTGCCCGGCATCCCCGTCATCGAGGCGGAGGCGACCGTGACCCCGTGATAGCCCCCCACCCGCGAGATGACCTTCTTTTTCTCGGGCTTGCCCATCGCGTTAGAGCGGTACCAGAGCATCTTAAGAATGGTGTCGTTGGCCTCCGAACCGGAATTGGTAAAGAAGACCTTGCTCATCGGCACGGGAGCGATCTGCACCAGCTTTTCCGCCAAATCGATCGTGGGCCCGTGCGAGCGGTGCGAGAACGTGTGGTAAAACGGCAGCTTCTGCATCTGCGCATAGGCCGCATCCATCAGGCGCCGCTCGTCAAATCCGAGCGCTACACTCCACAAACCCGCCATCGCTTCGAGGTAGCGCTTCCCGCTTTTGTCGAACACATAGACGCCCTCGCCCCGGTCGATGACCATGGGACCCTTTTCCATATGCGCCTGTGCGTTGGTATAACCATGGAAATGATACGCCATATCGCGCGCTTCGTCGGAGTTGGGCCGCATGTCCATGTCTCTATCCACTTCTCAAAAATTCAAACATCGCCGGGCCTCTCCGGCTGTCTCTCAATGTGCTAGCGTTTCGGGGCGGAGTATGGCAAGTATTTTTGATGCATCATACATCAAATACGCAGATCCAGAGAAGACGCGGCTTGCAAAACCTACGCAGCGCGCTTGACCACACAAGCCTCGGGGAGCAGGTCTACAACCGCATCGCCACAGGTCTGCTCAACGGCGAGATGCGCCCGAACGACAAGCTGACGATTCGTGGGCTGGCCGAGCAGCTGGGTGTGAGCACAACCCCCATCCGCGATGCAATCAATCAGCTCACCCACGAGCGGGTACTGGAGCAACGTTCCTCCAAGGATGTGCGCGTACCGGTGATGACGCGCGCCGATTATCTGGAAATTCTCGATATGCGACTGCTGCTCGAAGGACTCGCCGCCGAGCGCGCCGCCGAGCGTGCCACGCCCGCAGAGCACCACGCGCTGCGCAGCCTGCTGACGCGCACCGACCGCGCCACGGCACGCGGTGACGCGGCGCTGGCGACCCAGTGCAATCAGGAGTTTCATCTCGCGCTGAGCGGTGCCGCCGACATGCCCAATCTGCAAAGATCCCTGCGCGGGCTTTGGCTCAGGATGGGTCCCGTGGTCGCCGGCTATTACGACACCAGCACAGCGGATCTGAACACGTTGCACTACGCCGTTCTGGCCGCCATTGAGAGTGGCGATCCCGTCGCCGCCCGCACGGCAATTCAAGCCGATATCGTCTCCGCAAAGGCACAGCTGCTGGATCAGATCGACGCGCTAAATGCCTTCTATGCCGGTGCGGTGGCCGCACAATGAACATCGCACTGGACACCGGACAAACTTCTGCAGGCGTCTGCGATCACTGGGGCCTGCTGCGCTGTTTCTATTTCATCGGCAGTCAGGGCGGCGTGACGCGTGCAGCAAAGGCACAAGGACTCAGCCAGCCCTCGGTCAGCGCCTCGCTCACCCGGCTGGAGACCCGGCTTGGCCAGCAGCTGGTGCAGCGAGGCCAGCGCGATTTCGAGCTGACCGCAGCGGGAGAAGTCCTGTTCACGGAAGTCGAGCGCATGTTCCGGGCCGCTCTGCGCGCAGAGCAAAAACTCAAGGCGCTGCACTCCGATCTCGCGGGCTCAGTTCAACTGCAGATCGTGACCGGCGTGCGCAGCGCCGTGCTAGACGAAATCCTACGCCTCGTGCACCAACGCCACCCTTCCGTGGTGATCGATATCCAGATCGCCTCCAGCCCGACGATCGTGCACAACGTCGTCACGGGGTCAGTCCCCTTCGGCGTCTGCCTGATGGCGCAGCCGCTCTCGCGGCTGGATTGCCAGCTCATCCTGCGCGCCGAATACGGGATCTTCTGTGGCACCGAGGATCCACTTTTCGGACGCAAAGACGTCCCGCTCGATGAATTGCGTGATATGCCCTTCATCGCCTTTTCGTGCGATGCCGAAGGGCGCGCGCCCGAGCCGATGATCGCGGTTCGCGACGGCCTGGGCCTGGGCCGCCGCATCAGTGGCACCAGCAATGATTTCAACGAGGTCTGCCGGATGATCACCGCAGGTGTCGGCATCGGCGTGCTGCCGGTCCATGCCGTCCGGCGCGCCATCGCGGAGGAAACCCTGTGGCGGATCGAGCTTCCCAAAGCGCAGCTCTTTGCCGATATGTTCTTCGTTTCCGATTCCTCACGCGATTTCAGCGCGGCAGAGCGCATGGTTTTGTCAATCGTCAAAGAAGTGATCAACGCGCCGCATTAGCGGGCATCTCTTCCCAGCCACAGCCGGATTGTTAGAAATAACATAGTCAATGTCTATCTCTAACATAGCCCAGATCTATTTTGCAGAAGCATTCTTCTTCGCTAGCATCTGACCACCTACTCACGTTACGTCGTTTGATTCCGCCAGAAATCCGGCTCGCTCATAAACACTGAGTTTGTTGCGAGCCCTTACCCTACAGGTTCTCATGAAACACGACACCGTCGCTACCCACCCCAAAGAACGCCTGCACCTCGCTGCCGCGTACCGGCTGATCGCCCATTTCGGTCTGGATGACAGCATTTTCACGCATATCTCCGCCCATGCCCCCGCCGAGGAGGCAGAGCACGGCTTTCTGATCAATCCCTTCGGTCTGCGCTTTGACGAAGTCACCGCTTCCAACCTTGTGACCGTCGATCTGGATGGCACCATTATCCGCGATAACTACGGCAAGGGGATCAACGCTGCCGGCTTCACGATCCACAGCGCGGTTCATGCCGCCCGCAAGGATGTAGGCTGTGTCCTGCACACGCATACCGTCGCCGGCGTCGCCGTGTCCTCGATGTCGGAGGGGATCCTGCCGCTCAACCAATGGTCGATGCAGTTTCACAATCGCGTGGCATTCCATGACTACGAAGGCATCGCACTCGATCTGTCGGAGCGCGAGCGACTGGTCGCCGATCTGGGCGACCGCAAGGTGATGATCCTGCGCAATCATGGACTGTTGACCTGCGGCGGCACCGTGGGGGAGGCCTTCGCGCTGATGTTCAACCTCGAGCGGACCTGCAAGGCGCAGGTGGCGCTGATGTCGTCGGGCTCAAAACTGCACCGTGTCTCCGACGCCGTGGCCGAGCACACCGCCAGCCAGTATGATCGCGCGACCAAAGACCGCGGCAATCCCGACGTGCCCAACCCCGAGTGGGAGGCCTACATGCGCCTCGCGCTCAAACACTATCCCGACCTCGCAGAATAAGCGCGGCGGACCAACAGCAACCCCATCTCCAGGGAGATACACCATGAAAACCTTTCGGCTCCTGACAACCGTCGCAGCCCTCGCGCTTGCTTCCGCGGTCGCCGCGCAAGACACGCCCAAATCGGGCGGAACCCTCAACGCCGTGATCCAGCCCGAACCCCCCAGCCTGATGCTGGGCCTCGTCCAGAACGGCCCGACACAGATGGTCGCGGGCCAGATCTACGAGAGCTTGCTGCGATATGACAAGGATCTCAACCCGATGCCTTCGCTGGCGAAGGAATGGACCAAATCCGAAGACGGCATAACCTACACTTTCACCCTGCAAGACGGGGTACTCTGGCATGACGGCACGCCGTTCACCTCCGCCGACGTGTTGTTCTCCGTCGATGTGTTCCTGCGCGAAACCCATGCACGGCTGCGTGCCTCGCTGGAACAGGTCGCAAGCATCGAAACACCTGACGACAAGACTGTGGTGTTCACGCTCAAGCAGCCCTTCGGTCCGTTTCTGGGCATCTTCGAAGCAGGCACAATGCCGATGATCCCCAAGCACATCTACGAGGGCACCGATTTCGCGAACAACCCGGCCAACAACACGCCCATCGGCACCGGCCCCTTCAAGTTCGAGGAATGGCAGCGCGGCAGCTATATCCATCTGGTCAAAAACGATGACTATTACATGGCAGGCAAACCCTACCTCGACGAGATCTACTATCAGGTCATCCCCGATGCAGCCTCCCGCGCGGTAGCTTTCGAGACCGGCAAGATCGATCTCCTACCGGGCGGCTCGGTCGAGAATTTCGACGTACCCCGCCTCACGGCAATGGATAACGTCTGCTCCACCGATGCGGGCTGGGAGTTCTTCGGGCCGCATTCGTGGATGTGGTTGAACATGCACGAAGGCCCCATGATGGATAAAAACCTGCGCAAGGCCGTGATGCACGGGCTCGACCGCGAGTTCGCCCGGGATGCGCTCTGGAACGGCACCGGCAAAGTAGCCAAAGGTCCGGTAAGCTCGGTCACGCGCTTCTTCGAGACGGATACCCCCGACATCACCTTCGACCCCGAGAAGGCAAAGGAATTCCTCGCCGCCTCCGTCTATAACGGTGAGACACTCCGGCTGCTGCCCCTGCCCTACGGCGAGACATGGCAGCGGTGGGCCGAGGCCACCCGCCAGAACCTTGCGGACATCGGCATCACCGTCGAAATCGTCGCGACCGATGTTGCGGGCTGGAACCAGAAGGTGGCCGATTGGGACTTCGACATGGCCTTCACCTATCTCTACCAGTACGGCGATCCGGCACTGGGTGTTTCGCGCACCTATGTCTCCACCAACATCGCCAAGGGTAGCCCGTGGAACAACGTCTCCGGCTACGTGAACGAGGAGGTCGATACGTTGTTCGCAGACGCCGCCATTCAGGCGAACGACGCGGACCGTCAGTCGCTCTATACGCAAGCGCAGAATATCATCGTCGATGATGTGCCTGTCGCGTGGATGCTGGAGCTGGCCTTCCCGACGATCTACCGCTGCGATCTGATGAACCCGGTCAGCACCGCGATCGGCGTCAACGACGGCATGCGCGACGCATGGCTCGACCGCTAATCGCCAATGACCCCGCCGCCGCGCCCCTCCTGTGGCGCGGCGGCACACCCTTCCCCCTTCCCGAGTAGGATCAAATCGTGTTTGGCTTTATCGCGGCACGGCTCGTAACGGCCGTATTCATATTGCTCGGGATTGTGGTGCTGAACTTCATCCTGATCCACGCCGCCCCCGGCGATCCGGCAGCGGTCATGGCCGGCGAAGCGGGCGCTGCGGATGAGAAGTTCCTCGCCGATCTGCGCACGCAATTCGGCCTCGATCAGCCCTTCACCGTACAACTGTGGAACTATGTATCGGGCGTGATCCAGCTCGATCTGGGTTTTTCCTACCGCCAGCAGATGCCCGTGGCACAGCTCATCTGGGACCGCCTTCCCGCGACCCTGCTGCTGACCTCGACTGCCTTCGTGATCTCTATCGTGATCGGCGTGATCGCGGGCGTTCTGGCCGCGCAGATGCAGGGCACGTGGTGGGATACCGTGATCTCCACCGTCGCACTGCTGTTCTACGCCACGCCGCTTTTCTGGGTCGCCCTCATGGCCTCGCTCGTGTTTTCGGTCTTTCTGGGCTGGCTGCCCGGTTTTGGCTACGAGACAATCGGCGCCAATTACACGGGCCTCGCCCGCGTGCTCGACATCGGCACGCATCTGATCCTGCCCGCCTCCACGCTGGGCCTCTTTTTCACCGCGATCTACATGCGCATGACCCGCGCTTCCATGCTCGAAGTCTCCCGGCTCGATTTCGTCAAGACCGCCCGCGCAAAGGGCCTGCGCAGCTCCGTCATCCAGCGCCGACATATCCTGCGCAACGCACTGCTGCCGGTGATCACACTGGCAGGTTTGCAGGCAGGCCAGATCGTCGGCGGTGCGGTCCTGACCGAGACGGTCTTCGCATGGCCCGGCATCGGGCGGCTGATGTTCGAGGCGATCAACCAGCGTGACTACAATGTCATTCTCGGCGTTTTCTTTATCTCCGCGGCCATGGTGCTGCTGTTCAACCTGATCACTGATCTGCTGTACGGCGTCGTCGATCCGCGCATCCGGCTCACATCGTGAGGGGGTTCTGGCGCAGATACTCCCGCAACCGTGGTGCCGTGATCGGCCTGTTTATCCTGCTCGCGGTCATCATCTGTGCCGCCGCTGCCCCCTTCCTCTTTCCGCGCAGCCCGTGGTCGATGGTCCAGCGCCCGTTTCTGCCGCCCTTCACCGTCGACGGCCTCATGCTTGGCACAGACGCCCTTGGCCGCGACGTGCTGTCGGGCCTGTTCCACGGCGCGCGCGTGTCGTTGCTGGTGGGGCTGGTGTCCACCGTCGTGGCCTTGTCGATCGGGATTCCCATCGGCGCACTCGCTGGATATTATGGCGGGCTGGTAGATGACGGCCTGATGCGCTTCACCGAGTTCTTCCAGACCATCCCCAGTTTCGCGCTCGCCATCGTGCTTCTGGCGATCTTCCAACCCTCGCTGGGCTATATCATCCTCGCCATCGCCATCGTCAGTTGGCCCCCCGTCGCCCGCCTCGTGCGCGGCGAAGTTCTGTCGCTGCGCCACCGCGAATTCGTGGAGGCCGCCACGCTGTCGGGCCAGAGCAATCTGCGCATCATCATCTGGCAGGTTCTGCCGAACGCCTTGCCGCCCATCATCGTCCTTGCGTCCCTCATGGTCGCCACCGCCATCCTGCTTGAAAGCTCGCTGAGCTTTCTGGGCCTCGGCGATCCGAACGTGATGTCCTGGGGCTACATGATCGGCGCGGCGCGCACGGTCCTGCGCACCGCCTGGTGGCTGAGCTTCATCCCCGGCATCGCCATCGTGCTGACCGTCTTAGCGCTTAATCTCATCGGCGAGGGGCTGAACGACGCCCTCAACCCGCGTCTGCGGAGCAGAACACCATGAGCCTGCTCTCTTTCGAGAACCTCTCCATCGCCCTGCCGACGGGTGCGGACCGCCCGCTGGCTGTGGAAAATGTCTCCTTCACCCTCGATGCGGGCGAGATCCTCTGCATCGTCGGCGAGAGTGGCTCGGGCAAATCCATGTCAGCCAACGCTCTCATGGGCCTGTTGCCCGAAGGTGTAACGCCCGCATCGGGCCGTATCCTGTTCGAAGACCGCAATCTGCTGGACTTGAGCGAACGCGAGATGATGTCCCTGCGCGGCCGCGAAATCTCGATGATCTTTCAGGAGCCGCTCAGCGCGCTCAATCCTCTGATGCGCATCGGCGACCAGATCGTCGAAGTGTTCGAGACCCACGGCAGGCTGACCCCACCCGAGCGGCGCAAACGCGCGCTGGAGCTGATGCACGAGGTCGGCCTGCCGGACCCCGACGCGACTATCCGCGCCTACCCCTTCCAGCTCTCGGGCGGACAGCGCCAGCGGGTTGTGATCGCCATGGCACTGGCGCTCGAGCCCAAGGTCCTCGTCGCGGATGAGCCAACGACCGCGCTTGATGTGACAACGCAGGCCCAGATCCTCGCGCTGATCGACACCCTGCGCCGCGAGCGCGGCATGGCCGTGCTGTTCATCACCCACGATTTCAGCGTCGTCGCCGACATCGCAGACCGGGTGATTGTCATGCAATCGGGGGAAGTCGTCGAGGCAGGCACGGCAGACAAAGTGCTGCTCGATCCAACCCACGCCTATACCCGTGCCCTGCTTGACGCGATCCCGCGTCTGTCGTTCCACGACTCTGTGCCTCACGACGACGAGGCAGCCCCGATTCTGCGCGTGCAGGATCTGAGCATGACCTTCCGCACCCGCACCTCCGGCATCTTCGCCAAACCGCGCGTGGTGAAAGCTGTTCAGAATGCCTCGTTTCAGCTGCAAAAGGGAGAGACAATCGGCATCGTCGGCGAGAGCGGATCGGGTAAATCGACCCTCGGCCGCTGCCTCGTCCGCTTACTGACACCACAGAACGGCACCGTGGAGATCGGCGGAAAGGATATCGCAAAGATCAACGGCGATGCGCTGCACCAGCACCGCCGCCGCATCCAGATGATCTTTCAAGACCCCTATTCCTCGCTCAATCCCCGCGCCCGCATCGGCACCATCCTGACCGAAGGTCTCATCGCCTACGGCAGCGACAAAAAAGCCGCCCGCACCCGCGCACAAGAACTGCTGACGCTCGTCGGCCTCGATCCCTCCGCCATGACCCGCTTCCCGCATGAATTCTCCGGCGGTCAGCGACAGCGCGTCGGCATCGCCCGTGCGCTGGCGCTCGATCCCGAAGTGATCATCGCGGATGAGGCGGTCTCGGCGCTCGATGTCTCCATTCAGGCGCAAGTGCTCGATCTGCTGGCGGAGCTCAAGGAGCGATTGGACCTGTCGATGATCTTCATCACCCACGATCTGCGGGTCGCAGCACAGGTCTGCGACCGGATCATCGTGATGCAGCGCGGCGAGATGGTCGAATTTGGCCCCTGCGCACAGGTGCTCGGCGATCCGCAAACCGCCTACACCCGGTCCCTGCTCGACGCGATCCCCGGGAAGGCCCACGAACGCGCCCTCGCCGCACAGCGCGAGGCGACACCATGAGCTCACCTTTCACCGAGACGGGCCCCATCGAGGGCGTCTATCTCTCCGACAGTCTCGATCTGCCAGCTATCTTTGGCAAGGCCGTCGCGGCCCATCCCGACCTGCGCCTGTACCGCCCCGACGAGGTGCCCGATCCCGCGCGCATCCGCTTCGCGCTGGTCTGGAACCCCGGCCCCGAGGCTTTCAAACCCTATCCCAATCTCGACCTCGTGCAAGTCATCGCCGCCGGCGTCGATGGCGTCTTGCACCATCCCGGCCTGCCCGCCGACACAATCATCGCCCGCGTGCACGACGATGAACAGGCCGCAATGATGGCGGGCTTCGCACTGTGGCATGTGATCTGGCATCACCGCCGGATGGAGCATTACCTCACGGCGGAGAAATCCGCGCGCTGGTCGCGTACGATCGTGAAGGGCTTGCGGCCGCCCTCGAAGGTTACGGTCGGCGTGCTGGGCTACGGGCTGATGGGCCGCGCCATTGCAAAGGCCGTCGCCGCCGTGGGCTTTCCGGTGCTGGCCGCCGCACGAACACAAGGTGCCGATGATCCCGGCATCACCCGGATCTGGGGCGAGATCGCAATCATGGATGTCGCAGCGCGGTCCGACATCCTCATCAACGTATTGCCTCTCACGGACAGGACCCGCGATCTGCTCGACGCCCGCCTGTTTACGGCCATGCCCCGGGGTGCGGCCCTGATCCAGCTCGGGCGCGGCGAACATCTGGTCGAGGAGGACCTGCTGCACGCCCTCGACAGCGGCCAGCTCGGTGGAGCCTCGCTCGATGTGTTCCGCGAGGAGCCATTGCCGTCCGCCTATCCATTCTGGGCCCATCCCGCCGTGCGCGTCACGCCCCACGAGGCCAGCGTGACCTCCCCCTCCACCGTCGCAAAAACGCTCGCGCGCTCGGTCAGCGCCCTGCTGGCGGGCGAGCGACCCCCGGCAGCCGTCGACAGAAAAATCGGTTATTGAACTCAAACAGGGATCCCCGCATGAAAGCCTTCTTCGACCCGCGCCAGCTTGGCCATAATCCCGAGATCTACTACCGCGGCGGCGCCCCGATGGAGCACCCCGAGCAGGCCGAGCGCGCGATCCTGATCCGCGACATGCTGCTGGAGAACGACTTTCCCGTCGAGGCCCCCGCCGATTACGGCACAGCACCCATCAAAGCGGTGCACGATCCCGATTATGTCGATTTCTTCAAAGACGCCCACACCCGTTTCATCGCGGAGGCACCAGAGGGCGCGCTCGGCATCCCGACCCGCCAGCCTGGCTCACGCCGCGGCCGTTTACCGCGCGACATCAACGGCGCGATGGGGTGGTGGATGACCGACACCTCCACCCCCCTCACCCCCGACACCTATGAGGCCATCTACTGGTCCGCACAGACCGCCGTGGCCGCCGCGGAAGAAGTGGCATCAGGCGCACGCGCCGCCTACGGCCTGAGCCGCCCCCCGGGCCACCATGCCATGCGCGATTGCGCCAACGGCTTTTGCTTTTACAACAACGCCTGCATCGCCGCCGAGCATCTGCGGAACACCTGGCAAAAGGTGGCCCTGCTCGACATCGACGTGCACACCGGCAACGGCTCGATGGATATCCTGTACGCGCGGCCCGATATCTTCTTTTGCTCACTGCATCCGGATCCCGCCGTCTATCCGACGTTCTATCTCGGCTACCCTGACGAGACCGGCGAGGGTGAAGGCCTCGGGATGACCCGCAACGAGGTGCTCCAGATTGGCGATGGCGAACAGGAGGTGCTCGCCGCCCTCGAGCGCGGCATTGGCGCGATCGAGGATTTCGGCGCGCAGGCGCTCGTGGTCTCGCTGGGCCTAGACATGGCGACCGACGATCCACTGGCGGCGGTCAATGTCCACGCGGGCGGCTTCGCCCAGATGGCCCGCCGCATCGCCGCGATGAACCTGCCGACCGTGCTCATCCAGGAGGGCGGCTACCTCGGCCCGTCGCTCAAGAAAAACGCCGAAAGCTTCCTCACGTCCTTTCGCAAGGCGATCGGCGAAGCGCCATAGCAGCACGGGCGCAGCGCACCGCCTTGATACACTGAAACGGGGGCCGCGAAACTATCGTGCGCCCCACTGCGTGCCTTGATACAGATCCCGGAAAACTCCGGGACAATGTAGCAAGGAATAAAATAATGACATTTGTAAAAACTGTTGTGAGCGCGACGCTAGCCGTTGCACTGAGCGCCGGATTTGCCTTTGCGGATGCCCACTCCACCGCAAACCCGATGGTCGGTGGTGCCGAGATGTTCGCCAAAAAAGATATCGTGAGCAACGCGGTCAACTCCGCCGATCACACCACGCTGGTCGCCGCCGTGCAGGCCGCAGGTCTTGTCGAGACCCTGCAAAGCGACGGCCCGTTCACCGTATTCGCTCCCGTCAACGCAGCGTTCGAGGCCCTGCCCGCAGGCACCGTCGATACCCTGCTGATGCCCGAGAACAAGGACACGCTGACCAAAGTGCTGACTTCGCATGTGGTTGCGGGCAACTGGTCGGCTGCCGACATCATCGCCGCAGCACGCAAGAGCCCGGATGGCTTTTACAACTTCAACGCAGTCTCCGGCGATGCCCTGTCCGCTCAGGTCAAAGGCAGCAAGGTCTATATCTTCGATGAAAGCGGCAACGCGGCGCTGGTGACCATCGCGGACGTGAAGCAATCGAACGGCGTGATCCACGTCATCAACAAGGTGCTGCTGCCCAAGTAACGCGGGTCTCTGCCCCGCTCCGGTGCGCGATGTATCGGGGCGCGGGCCCCACTTGATGGAACGGATCGTCACACGCGGGGTTGATGTCACAAGCAATATAAATTGGAGCACATCACCATGAGCCAGATCAAAACTGTAAACCCAGCCACCGATGCGACCCTCTCCACCTATGACATGATGGACAAAGCAACCGCATTCCAGAAGATCGAACTTGCGCACGCCGCGTTTGAGAAATGGAAAACCAAAACCCACGCGGAGCGCGCGCCGATCCTGCGCGACATCGCCAAGGAGTTGCGCGCCCACGCGGACGAATTCTCCCAATTGATGACAAATGAAATGGGCAAGCTGCTGCGCGATGGCCAGACCGAAATCGAGCTATGCGCCCGTATCTTCGAATACACTGCCGAGCACGGTCCGGAGAAGCTCGCCGACGAAGAGCGCACACATTCAGGCGGCAAGAAGCGCGGCGTCGTGACCTATTCCCCCATCGGCGTCGTCTACAGTATCCAGCCTTGGAACTTCCCGATCTACCAGCCCGTGCGCGTCCTTGCCGCCAATCTGATGGCGGGCAATTCGGTCGTGCTCAAACATGCCGAAATCTGCACGGGCAGCGGCCTGCTGCTGCAAAAGGTCTGCGCCAAGGCGGGCCTGCCCGACGGCCTGTTCGAAGTGATCGTGATCGACCATGACACTTCCGACGAGGTGATCGCCCACGATCTCGTGCGCGGCGTGACCATGACCGGCAGCGACGGCGCCGGTCGCCAGATTGGCCAGACCGCCGCGAAGCACCTCAAGAAATCCGTGCTCGAACTGGGGTCGAATGACTCCTATCTCGTGCTGGAAGATGCCGATATCGAGCTTGCCGTGAAAACCTGCGTTATGGGCCGCCTATATAACAACGGGCAGACCTGCGTGTCGGCCAAGCGGTTCATCGTCACGGATGCGGTCTACGATGCCTTTATCAGCGGCTTCGTCGACGCGATGAAATCCATCAAGATGGGCGATCCCACCAGCGACGACACCCAGCTTGGACCCCTGTCGAGCGCGGGGCAGTACAAAACCGTCGCCGAACAGGTCGAGAAAAGCCTAGCCCACGGTGCGGATCTTTTGTGTGGCGGCAACCCGGACGAGGCGCAGACCGGTCAGTACTATCCAGCGACCGTCTTGGGCAACTGCAAGCCCGGCGCACCCGCCTATGATGATGAGATCTTCGGCCCCGTGGCCTCCGTCATCCGCGCAAAAGACGATGAAGACGCCATGCGGATCGCGAACGACAGCCGCTACGGCTTGGGCGGTGGCATCTTCAGCAAGGACGCAGAAAAAGCGCTCAAGCTTGCCCGCAACCACTTCGATACAGGAATGATCCGCATCAACTCCTTCGGCGCGGCAGATCCAAACATGCCCTTCGGCGGCGTCAAGGATTCCGGCTTCGGGCGCGAGCATGGCGGCTTCGGCATGAAGGAATTCGTCAACGCAAAGGCGATCTATCTGCCCTGATCACGGCCATCGCGGCGAGGCATATTGCGCCTGCACACCGTTGTCGCGATACTGAGCAATCCACGAACGCCCGGCCCCCGTTACAGGAGGGGCCGGGCAAACTGCATCCGGCAAAGGGGCCTGCAATGGACGCTCAACACCGCCCCCCGTGCCTTCCGAGGCGCTCCCGCTGATGCAGCGCAGCGTGGGATTCGGCGCAGAGCGCATTGGTTTGGCCGCGCTCGCCTTCCCTAAAACAGCGGCTCTCCTGCTCGCTGCTCTCCTCATCCTCATCGGTTTCAGCCTCCCCCGCCTGACCTTCGACGACGACATCCACCGTGTTTTCCTATCCGACAGCGCCCTCTCACAGGCGCAGCGCAGCTATGACGCTGCACAGGATCCGCCCACCAACACCATCCTGATCCACATCACCTCCCCCGCCAGCTTTACCGCCGAGACTATGGGCAACATGCGCGATCTCGCCCTTGATCTTGAATTCACCCAAGGCGTCACCGCCGTCGCCTCGCCGTTCGTTCTCCGCCTCCCTCCCCGCGCCGATGCCCCAAACGGCACGCCGCTTTTCGCGCCTGAGATCGGCCCCGGTTTCGCGGATGATCTCGCGCGGTTTGATGCTTTGGGCACCGGTCTGCCGACATTCCTTTCTCCCGATCTTACAGCGATGCTGCT
The DNA here is from genome assembly GCA_024636395.1 of Sulfitobacter sp. Classification (GTDB taxonomy): domain Bacteria; phylum Pseudomonadota; class Alphaproteobacteria; order Rhodobacterales; family Rhodobacteraceae; genus JAGXHD01. The sequence continues at coordinate 3,945 of JAGXHD010000224.1, read as the reverse complement.
CGGTGTCACCGTCGATACGAACGCGACGGAAGTGCCCACCGCCGCACGCCAAATCAGCGATCTGCTCGCCACCGCACTTCCGCAAAACCTCACCGCCCGGATCACCGGAGAGGACGTTATCAGCAGCGAGATCGTCTCGGGGCTCAAGGCGGACCTGATCTCACTCAATCTCTGGGGCGCGCTGGTGGTCACGCTCGCCGCCGCGCTGTTACTGCGCGATCTGCGCATGGCGCTGCTTGCCGTGGTGCCCGCGCTCATCGGTGCGGCGGGCGTGATGGCGCTGTGCGTGTGGCTCGGATATCCGGTCACGGTGCTGAGCAATGTGATCCCCATCTTGCTGCTTGTGCTGGGCGTCGCCAACGGCGTGCATCTTGCAGGCCATCTCAAACATCACGGATCGGTGCGAGACGCCGTCACCACGGTCGGCCCCGCCTGCGCTCTCACCGCTCTCACGACGTCGGCGGCCTTCGCGGGCATCCTGCTGACGGGCAATGAGCAATTGTTCGAATTTGCCGTCCTCGGCGCGCTTGGGACGCTGCTGGCCTTCGTGATCGTGCTGGTGGCGTTCTGCCTAATGGCACGCGTGATCCGCCTGTCGCCCAGACCCCTGCCCCGCCTTACCGGTGCAGTGGCAACAGGCCTCGCCACACAGGGCGCGCGCCATCCGCGCAGCACGCTCGCCGCCTGCTGCGGCCTTCTGATCGTATCTGTCGCTGGCTTCGTCCTGACGACACCGTGGTTTCCCCTCTACCAGAACCTCCCCGACAACAGCCCGACGCTCGCCACCAACGATGCCATTTCGGAGGCGTTTGGGGGCGTGTTCCGCATGATCGTCGAAAGCGGAGCGGACTGGCCTGAGACTGTGGATCTGGTCACCCAACTGGAAGCGGCAAGCGGCCCGCAATCCGTGCTGTCGGAGGTCAATGTCGCGCGCTGGCTCGGCCACCCCGATACGCGCCCCTCGGTGCAGGAGCTTGCAATACTTCCTACCGCTCTCGCCGGCTCACTACGCACTGACGATGATGCCACGCGGATCTTCATCGCAATGCCGGAGCCGATGCGAAGCGCGGAAGTCCTCGCCCGGTTCGACACGCTCTACAACATCGCCACTCAGGCAGGGGCGGACCGCGTTATCGGCTTGCCCGTCGTGATGCGCATCGAGGCCGTACGCCTCATCGGTCAACTCTCGGCAGGGCTCATCGTTGCTGCTTTGGGCGCTACCGCGCTCTGCGCGCTGGCGTTCCGGTCCTTCCGCCTGGTTCCTGTGTTGATCCTGCCCAATATCCTCCCGATCACGCTCACCGGCGCCTCCCTGCATCTGTGGGCGCAGGGCGCGCTGACACCCACAGCCGTGCTCGCCCTGACCATCGCCTTCGGCATCGCGATTGACGACACGGTGCATTTCCTGTCACGCTTCGCACTGGCCCGAAAAGCGGGGTAATTGCCCGAACAGGCCATTGTCACAGCAGCAAAAGCGGCGGGCGAAGTCATGGTACTCACCACGCTTTTGCTCAGTGCAGGCCTCTGCGTGACGCTGCTGAGCGATTTCTACCCGATCCGCCTGTTTGGCGGCATGATGATTGTCACCCTCTGGACCGCCCTGCTCATCGATCTGCTGCTGCTGCCCGCTCTGCTCACCTCGAAGAGGGTCTCTCATGCCGTGCTCTAAAATCCTGCCCCTAATGCTCCTTTTTGCAAGCGCCACAAGCGCCACCGCAGGGCCGCTCGCCGATATGGCCGGTGACTGGCGCGGCGCAGGATGGGCACGCGAAACGGTGGCGGGACCACAGGAAATCCTGCGCTGCCAGATCACCAACAGCTACGATGCGGCCGCAGATACGCTGACACTGTCGGGCCAATGTGTCGTACCGGGCCGCCGCCTGCGCATATCTGGCACCCTGTCGGGCAGTGACGGATCAGAGCGGATCACCGGCAGCTGGGACAACCCCGAAGGCATGGGCAGCGCGCCCGTGGTCGGCCTCCAGCGCGACGGGCTCGTGGCGTTCAATTTCAATACCGTCGATCCTGCAACGGGCCGCAGGATCGCCCAGAACATTGAATTGCGAGTGGATCAAAACAGCTTGCGCCTGCGCGCCACTGACCGCGAGACCCCCGATGTCATGATGTCCGATATCTCCTTCGCGCGCTAGGATGTGCCGGGCTTGCTCTGGCCTGCTTCAGATGTAGACCGCTGCCACCAGCGCTTGCGGGCAGGCCCGTCTGCCCGCCGCTGTGCCTTTTCCGCAAGCCGCTCGCGGCGCAGATAGGTTTGATAAAAGCCGGCACGCCCACAAGTGTCAGGATCGTAGCAAAGCCCAGACCAGCCATGATCGTCACCGCCATCGCGGCAAAGAACGCGTCCAGCAGCAGCGGCGCCAATCCCAGAATGGTCGTGACCGCTGCCAGAACCACGGGGCGCAAACGACTGACAGAGGCCCCGATGATCGCTTCGGTCTGCGCAAGGCCTCCGGCCTTCTGGTCGTCGATCTCCTCCACCAGAACGATCGCGTTCTTGATCAGCATTCCCGATAGCGACAACAGCCCCAGCAGCGCGGTAAAGCTGAACGCCTGCCCCGAGAATAAAAGCCCCAGCGCCACCCCGTTCACCGCCATCGGGACGATCGTCCAGATCACCGCCGTCTGGCGCAGCTTGCCGAAGAGCAGGATCGTAATCAGCAGCATAATGCCGAAACTCAGCGGCATCTGCTTGCCCAATGAGGCCTGCGCCTCTCCTGCGCTCTCGAACTCGCCACCCCATTCAAGGCTGTAGCCAGGCGGCAGCGGGATATCCTCGATCAGCGGTCGCACCGTGCCGAACACAGAAGGCGGCGTGACCCCAGCGATCACGAAAGCCTGGACACTCACCGTAGGCACCCGGTTGCGCCGCTCGATCAGCGTATCGCGGGACGTGACCTCGAACCCGTCGATCACCTGCCCCAGCGGCAGATAATCCTGCAACGCTGGCGACCAGACGAGCCTGTCACGCAGATCGCCGTTCTGGGTTTCCGCGCGCGGTGTGCGCAGCAGGATGGGGATCAGCCGGTCCCGCTCGCGGTAGTTCCCCGCAGGAATACCGTCAGTGGCCAGCGCGATGGCGGCCGCCACATCCTGCCGCGTAATACCAACCGCCTGCGCCCGGTCCTCGGCCAGCAGCGGCCGCGTCACCAACTCGCGTTCGCGCCAGTCGGTCCGCTCGGTATGGAGCAGCGTCATGGCGCTCTCCAGCACCTCCTGCGCCTGCGCCGCCAGCCCGCGCAGCACGTCCGGATCGGGCCCGACAAACCGCGCCTCGATGTCCGCCGTCACCGGCGGGCCATAAATGATCTGCTCCGATTGCGTTTCGGCCCAAGGCGCGACGGTGGCGGCAAAAACATCCAGATCCCGCCGCAGCGCGGGAATAGCATTGTATCCCGTAGCGCGGATCAACAGCTGCCCGCGCGATGGATCGCTGTCCACGGGCGAATAGGTCAGGATGAACCGCGTAAACGGATTACCCGCCGATGCCGTCACCGAGACAACATCCTCGCGCTCCAGCAGCCAGTCCTCGATCTGCGCAAGATCACGCGAGGTCTCGTGGATCGAGGTACCCTGCGCCGCCTTGTAGTTGAGGTAGAAGATCGGCGTGTTCGCAGGCGGGAAAAACTGCTGCCGCACCATCCCGAACGCCCCGATGCACGCTACCGTGGTGGCGACCAGCGCCACGATCACCAGCCAGCGCAGCTTCAGTGCCAGTCGCACAAACCCACCGTAAAACCGGAACACCGGCCCGCCGTATACATCATCGCTATCGCCCTGCACGGTCCGGAACAGATACGAGCCCAGAAGCGGCGTCACCGTGATCGCCACGATCCACGACAGGCTGAGCGAAATCGCGATAACCGCAAAAAGCGTAAACAAGAACTCGCCCGAAGCATCCGGGCTCAGCCCGATGCCGGCAAACGCCAT
>JAGXHD010000223.1 GCA_024636395.1 Sulfitobacter sp. | reverse complement strand
GGGTGCTCGTGCAGATCGTGTCGCCAGGCGGTGATGGTATCATGGAGTTCGGCAAACCGGTTTTTGACGGGCATGGGAGAGTCTTTCTCTGACAGAAGGTAACGTTGGCAGATACGTAGCCGACACCGCCCAGGGATACCAGCGCTGCACGTACCCGCCCGAGCGGATCCCCGTCCCTTCGGTACGAATGTCAGTCAAGCGTTGCGCAAGGACCCAGACAGCTCAAAACTGCGCGATATCCCCAAGGCACCAGACACCATCACTGCCCCGATTACGACAATCGAAAAATTTGCGTGACGCTAGATCGGCATCCCCCGCTCGATCACTTCGGCAAGATACGAGCACCCCGCCGGAATCGCCTCGTCGTCGAAATTGAACTGCGCATGGTGCACGTTGGGGCCAAATCCGTTGCCCAGCATGATGAAAGCGCCGGGGCGCTCTTCGGCCATGTACGAGAAGTCCTCGGCTGCCATGATCGGCGCCGTATTGGGGTTCGCATCAGCGGTCACCGCCTGCGCGGCCGCGATGGCGTGCGCGGTGGGTCCCGGGCTGTTGATCGTCACCGGATAGCCGCGGTCATAGATCGTCTCGGCCGTGCAGCCCTGCGCGCGGGCCGTCAGATCCACGATCTCCTCCAGCCGCCGCTGCGCCAGATCACGCACATCCGCATCGAGGCTGCGCACGGTACCCTTCATCGTCACCTGCTGCGGGATGACGTTATGCGCCTCGCTGTCCGAGCGCAGCATGCAGACCGAGACGACCACCTGCGCCAGTGGATCGACACTACGCGATGCGATGGATTGCAGTGCCACGATCACATGCGCCGCCGCCACATTAGGGTCTACCGCCTTGTGCGGTTCGGCGGCGTGGCCGCCTTTACCAGTGATGACGATGTCGAACTGGTCCGCCGCGGCCATTTGCGCGCCCACCCGGATGTGAAATCCGCCCACGGCCTCGCCCGGATGGGTGTGCATCCCGTAGACCTCGTCGATGCCCCAACGCTCCATCATCCCGTTGCGGCACATCTCAAGCCCTCCGCCGCCACCTTCTTCGGCGGGCTGGAATATCAGCACGGCGCGACCATTGAAATTGCGCGTCTCCGCCAGATATTGCGCCGCCCCGAGCAGCATCGCGGTGTGCCCGTCATGCCCGCAGGCGTGCATCCTGCCGTGGACCTTAGAGGCGTAGTCAAGCCCGGTCGCCTCTACGATCGGCAACGCGTCCATATCCGCCCGCAGCCCGATCGCGCGGCCCGATCCGGGTTCGCGCCCCTCGATCACGGCCACCACCCCCGAACGCCCGACCCCCGTCGTGATGTCGGTCACGCCAAAGCTGCGCAGCTTTTCCTCCACGAACTTCGCCGTCTCATACACGTCGAAATCGAGCTCCGGATGCGCATGCAGATGGCGGCGCCAACCCGTGATCTCGGCGTGCATATCGGCAAGTCGGTTCTTGATCGGCATGGTCTGTGCTCCCTAAACATCCGGTCCCGGCACCATCGGCGTACCGTCAGTAAAGCGGCCAAAGCGAAAGCGGGTCATATCGTGGCCAGCATGCCGCCCTGCAGCCAGATCCGCGAGGATGCGCCCCATCGCGGGGCCGATCCCGAAGCCGTGCCCGCTCATCCCTGTGCCCACGATCAGCCCGTCGATGGGCGTATGGTCCACCACGGGCACGATATCGGGCATCGTGTCGATCATCCCCGCCCATGTCGCCTTGAGCTTCACGGTCCCGAGGCTCGGGAACATCGCGGCAAAATCCTGCGCGAGCTTGGCCATTCTGGCGGGCACAGGTTTTGGATCGAGGATCCGCATCCGCTCGAAGGGGCTGAGGCTGTCACCGCTCCAACGGCGCCGTGTGCTCCAGGCATCGGGAAATCCCTTCGGGGCCGCTGGCCGCAGCATGCAGCCGAAAGGATCGAGCCGCAGTTGCGCCAGAAACTTCGGCAGCGCGCGAAAGGCGTCCGGCCCCACGAAAAGCTCCGGCTTGCCGCGCGGCGCCAACGTGTAGCCGCCATCCGCGCGCCGCCGGAACGAAAGCCGCTTGGCCGATCCCGCCGATTGCCCCACATCGGCCAGCGGCTCCGTCGCGGCCACCTGACTGCGCACGGAAAGTTGCGGCAGCGACACGCCGTGATTGCGCAAAAACAACGCCGACCATGCGCCCCCTGCCAACACTACACGCGGTGCTGCAACCCGGCCCTTTTCCGTCACCACTCCAGCAACCTTGCCGGCCATTAGATCCAGACAGCGCACAGCACAGTGCTCGATGATCTGAACACCCTCGCGCACCGCGATTTCCGCCAGTGCAGGAACGGCGACCCAAGGCTCCGCCCGGTAATCGCTGGCCGTATGCAGCGCGCAGGGCGGCGTGTCGGTGAGGCCGGGATACATCGCCGCAATCTCGGCGGGCGTGAGGATCCGGCTCTTGACCCCGTTGGCCACCGCATTGGGCAGCCAGTCCTCATAGCCCTGCCGGGCGCTGTCGCTGCGCGCAAAATAGGTCACCCCGGCCTGCGTCAGACCGATCTGCTCGTTGGTCTCGCGCGACAGGCTCTCCCAGAGGCGCTGCGCCTCTGACATGATCGGCATCTCGGCGGCATCGCGGCCCTGCTGTCGGATCCAGCCCCAGTTGCGGCTCGATTGCTCCGCGGCCACACGGCCCTTCTCCAGCACCAGCACCTTCGAGCCCCCACGCGCCGCAAAAAGTGCCGTGCAGATCCCGATAACCCCGCCGCCGATGACCACCAGATCCACGGCATCGGGCAAAGCGCCCGTATAGCGCGGCGGCTGGTGTAGCCCGATCGGAAATGCGCCCATCAGCGCGTCCACTCTACAAACACAGCCGCTCCACCAGCTTGCGCATGAAATCATGGCCCGCGTTGAATTGCGCCACTTCGATAAATTCGTTGGGCTGGTGTGCCTGCGCGATATCACCGGGGCCGCAGATCACCGCCGAATATCCGGCTTCCTGAAACTGACCGGCTTCCGTGCCGTAGCTCACCTTATGGCTGGCGTTGTCGCCCGTGATCTGGCGCACCAGCGTTTCGGCCTCCCCGTCTTCCTCCGGCTGGAGCGCAGGCACGTCGAACATCGGCGAGATGTCGATCCGGGTCTCGGCCACCACCGATTGCATCGCCGCCTCGACCTCGCGTACTTTTTCGAGGTAATCGACTTTCCATTGCTCTTTGTCCTCGCCCGGCACCACACGGAAGGTCATGACGAAACGACAGTCTTTGGCCGTGATGTTATGGGCAGTGCCCCCCGAAATCGTCCCCACATGCACTGTGGTAAACGGCGGCTCGAACATCGCGGCCAGCTCGCTCGGTTTGGCAGCCATATTGGCGGTGTTCTGCTCGTTGGCCCACTCGATGAGCTTGGCGCCCGCCATGATCGCATTTACCCCCTTGTGCAGCAGTGAGGAATGAACCTCGAACCCCACCAGATGGGTATGGAAACCTGTGCCGCCCTTGTGTCCGGTCACCGCCTGCATGCTCGACGGCTCGCCCACGATTACTGCAGCACCTTTGGGCACCACGCCCTGCATCGCGGCGATCATCGGCGGCGCCCCGGTGCATCCGACCTCCTCGTCGAAGCTGAGCGCGATCTGCAAGGGCCGCTTGATTCCCGTATGGTGCGCCTCGACCAGCGCCCAGATGGCTAGCGCATCAAAGCCCTTCATATCGCAGGTGCCGCGCCCGTAATATTTGCCGTCCCGCTCTGTCACGGTGAAGGGGTCAGTGTCCCAGGGCTGCCCGTCAACGGGGACTACATCGGTATGCCCCGACAGCACGATTGCACCCTCCACTTCCGGCCCAACGTGGGCGAAAAGCGCGTGCTTGGGCTGGTCTGGATCGACGTAGCGATGTGCCGCGATACCGTGGCTGTTCAGGTATTCTTCGACCCAGTCGATCAACGGGATATTGGAATCGCGGGAGACGGTGGGAAAGCTGACGAGCTTGGTCATCAACTCAAGCGGGGAAAGTCGGTCGGTCATGGTATAAAATCTTTCAGTAGCCGCTGTCGGTTATAAGTACTTTATGACCCTTGCCCAGATCACGGTAAACGCTCGGCTCGGGGCTGTAGCTGGCAGGGTGGATCGGCGATGGGATCGGTTTGAAATTCAGATCCTTCTCAGCCATCCGCTTGCGCGGGTCGGCGATGGGCACGGCTTTCATCAGGGCTTGGGTATAGGGATGCTGCGGGTTCTCGAAGACTTCTCGGCGCGGCCCCAGCTCGACGATGCGGCCCAGATACATGACACCGACATGATGGCTCACCCGCTCCACCACGGCCATGTCGTGGGAGATAAACAGGAACGACAGCTCCATCTCGGCTTGCAATTCCATCATCAGATTAAGCACCTGCGCCTGCACCGACACATCGAGCGCGCTCACAGCTTCGTCCGCGATGATGAGTTTGGGGTTGAGAGCGAGCGCGCGCGCGATCGCGACCCGCTGGCGCTGCCCTCCCGACAGCTCATGCGGAAAGCGGCGCATGAAACTGCGCGGCAGCTCGACCCGGTCGAACAGCATCGCAACACGCTCCATCACCGCAGCACCCTTGAGCGTATCGTAGTTGTGAATGGGCTCGGCCACCTGATCCGCCAGCCCCATCTGCGGGTTGAGCGAAGCGAAGGGATCCTGAAAAATCATCTGCATGTCGAGACGTGCGAGGCGCAGATCGTGCGGGTTGAGCGACATGATATCCTTGCCGCCCAGATTGACCTCGCCCGATTGGGGGTTCACCAGCCGCAGAATCGAACGGCCCGCCGTGGATTTCCCGCAGCCGCTCTCGCCCACTAGGCTCAGCGTTTGCCCCTTATTGATGGTAAAGCTCAGATCCTCGACCGCGTGCACATTGGCCACCACCCGGCGCAGCAGCCCGCCCGTGACAGGAAAACGCGTCGTCAGGTTGTTGACGGTCAGGAGCACCTCGTTCGTGCCTTTGATGGGCACGATGGGTTTGTCCTCGCTGCCCAGCAGCTTCATGGGCTCGGGATAATCCTTGCCCGTCATCTCTCCCAGCTTGGGCACGGCGGCGAGCAGCGCCTTGGTATAGGGGTGCTGTGGATTCTCGAAGATCTCCTCCACGGTGCCTTCCTCGACCTTGTTACCGCGGAACATGACAACCACACGGTCCGCCATCTGCGCCACCACGGCCATGTCATGCGTGATGAACATCACGGCCGTGCCCGTCTCGCGCTTGAGCCGATCCATCAGCGCCAGAATTTCCGCCTGAATGGTGACATCAAGCGCGGTCGTCGGCTCATCCGCGATCAGCAGGCGCGGCTCGCAGGCCAGCGCCATCGCGATCACGACCCGCTGGCGCATGCCACCCGACAGCTCGTGCGGGTATTGCGTCAGCCGCTTTTTGGGCTCTGGGATCCGCACCTGCGTCATCAGTTCCAGCGCCCGCGCCTCCGCCTGCACCTTTGTCATGTTCTTGTGCAGCCGCAGCCCCTCGGTCAGTTGCTTGCCCACGGTAAACACCGGGTTGAGCGCGGTCATCGGTTCCTGAAAAATCATTCCGATCTCGTTGCCGCGGATGCCGCGCATGTCCTCCTGATCTGTGGTGACCAGATCGATTTCGCCACCCGTGCCGCGATTGAACATGAGCTTCCCGCCCGCAATCGCGCCGCCGCCGAATTCAACCAGCCGCATCAGCGAGAGCGACGAGACCGATTTTCCCGACCCCGATTCCCCCACCACGCAAACGGTCTCGCCTGGTTTGATATCGAACGAGACATTTTCGACCCCGACGACAGGACCATCCTTGGTCTGGAATTCAACACGCAGGCCCTCGATCCGAGCAATCGGGGCTTTGTCAGAGTGGTCGAGCATTGTAGTCCTTCCGGGAAATCGGCGCCTCAGTCCGCCGCATCTGCTTCACGCTATGCGCAAGCCGAAGGCGCGTCAAACGCATCTGGACCCTGCTTGGGCACTACGATGCCCGAAAAGCGATCACACCTGCACCCTCGCCGCTATTTTCATCGCAACGGGCATCACAGCGGGCTTGCAATTTCTGTCCGGTATGCTTCTATCGCGAGATCCGCTCCGGGGGGCTGCATGTGATCCGATAAAATTTGCTGTTTTAGAACAGCATCTTGTACGGCTCTTTTCATCTCGCAGAGTGCGGCAAAGAACGCCCGCGCAAGCCGGGCGAGAACGGCACATATCGTGTGTCCAACATGGAGTATCTTAATGACTTTGAAATCAACCCTCCTCGGAGCAGTCTGCATGGCAGCTCTGGCACCGATGGCATTCGCCGCGGGCCATGAAGGCGAGCGCGGACGCGATGGCCAGGTAAACATCATCTACTGGCAGGCTCCGTCCATTATGAACCCGTTCCTGTCGGGCGGCACCAAGGAACTCGAAGCGGCCTCCCTCGTGATCGAGCCGCTGGGCCGCTACGACGAAACAGGCGCGCCCGTCGCATGGCTGGCCGAAGAGATCCCCACCGTCGAGAATGGCGGCGTGAGCGAGGATCTGACCTCAATCACCTGGAAATTGAAGGAAGGCCTGCTGTGGTCTGACGGCACACCTGTAACATCGGCTGATGTACTCTTTTCGGCAGAGTATTGTATGCACCCCGAAGGCGGCTGTGCGCAGGCGTCCAAGTTCACCGGCGTTCAGTCGATAGATGCGATCGATGATCTGACCGTTAAGGTCACCTTCAGCGCTCCGCAGCCAAACCCCTATGGTCCCTTCATGGGCGCGCAATCGCCCATCATTCAGGCTGCCCAGTTTGCCGATTGCCTCGGCGCCCGCGCGCCCGAGTGTACAGAAGCGAACTTTGCGCCTATCGGCACCGGCGCGTTCACGGTCACGGATTTCCGTCCCAATGACGTGATCTCGTTGGCGGCAAACGAAAACTACCGCGATCCGAGCAAGCCCGCCTTTGCGACCATCAACTTCAAGGGCGGCGGCGATGCCGCTGCTGCGGGCCGTGCTGTTCTGGAAACCGGCGAGTTCGATTATGCATGGAACCTGCAACTGGCGCCCGACGTTCTCGCCAAGATGGCCGAAGGTGGCCAAGGCACCCCAATTTCCGCATTCGGCACATTGGTCGAGCGGATCGAGGTGAACTTCAGCGATCCTTCTCCGGACCTGCCAGAGGGCGAGCGCGCGACCCTGATGCACCCGCATCCCATCCTGTCCGATTTCAATGTTCGCAAGGCGCTGTCGATGGCCATCGACCGTCCACTGCTGGTCGAGGTCGGCTACGGTCAGGCGGGTCGTCCAACCTGTAACATCGTGCCCGCACCTGCCATGTTCGCGTCCGAGACAAACACCGAGTGCCTGACCCAGGACATCGAAGGCGCTAAGGCGCTGCTCGAGGAAGCAGGCTGGACCGATAGCGACGGTGACGGCATCCGCGACAAGGACGGCAAGAAACTCTCTTTGCTGTTCCAAACCTCGACCAACGCCGTCCGTCAGGACTTCCAGGCGCTGATCAAGGATTGGTGGAGCCAGATCGGCATCGAAACTGAATTGCGTAACGTTGATGCGTCGGTATTCTTCGGTGGGGACCCCGGTTCGCCAGACACGTTCCAGAAGTTCTACGCGGACGTAGAAATGTACGCCAACAACTTCGACGGCACCGACCCGCAGTCCTATCTGAACGAGCGCCGTTGCGGCAGCGAGCCAAAGCCATCGTCACAATGGCAGGGTGAAAACATCAACCGCTTCTGCGATCCTGCCTACGATGCTCTGCTCGACGAGTTGGCAACAACGGGCGAGCTCGATAAGCGCGGAGAGCTTGCAAAGAAGCTCAATGATATGATCACCAAAGAAAGCATGGGCATTCTGCCACTGGTGGATCGTGGCCGCGTATCAGCTGCATCCACAACACTTGGCGGCGTTGTGCTGAATGTTTGGGACAGCGAGCTTTGGAACGTCGCCGACTGGTACCGCATCAAGGAATAATGGTTGTGGCGGGGGTTTCCCCGCCCTACCTTTTAGCTGTATCGGGCGGGGGATAACCCCGCCCGAGTTCTATCCACCACGCTGATCCGTAAAGGCGCCGCTAGATGCTGAATTTCACCATCAGACGACTGCTCCTCTCCCTTCCGACGCTTTTATTCATCAGCCTCGTGATCTTTCTGCTCCTGCAACTCGCCCCCGGTGATCCGATGGCGCAGGTGCCGCTGACGGTGCCGCCGGAAGTGAAGCAGAAAATGCGCGAGGCGCTCGGCCTCGGCGCACCGATCCATGTGCAATATTTCAAATGGCTTTATCAGTTCTTCGTTGTAGAGCCATCAGTCTGGATCGACCACCTTACCGCCAACAGCTTCCTGCTGGGCTGGCTTCCCGACACGCAGCTGAGCATGGCGATCGACCCGGATACTGGCTTACTTGTCCAGCAACAGCGCGTCATCAGCTGGCAGACCCGCTCGCCAGTAATGGACATCGTGATCCAGCGCATGCCACAAACACTTTGGGTCGTGGGCCTGAGTTACGTCGTGGGCATTCTCATCGCGATTCCCATCGGGATCTACTCCGCCTACCGCCATTATTCGCTTTTCGATCAGGCGGGGACATTCGTCACCATGGTCGGTTTCTCCATTCCGCCGTTCTTCACCGGCCCGCTGCTGATCGTGATCTTCTCGGTCTCGCTCGGCTGGCTACCCTCGATCTACGACACGACGCTGGTCGTCAACAGCTGGGATACTTTCAAAATTCAGCTCATGCAGATGATTATGCCGGTCATGGTCCTGGCCCTGCAAACCACAGCGCAGATCAGCCGCTACATGCGCTCCGCCATGCTCGACAACCTCAATCAGGATTACGTGCGCACCGCCCGCGCCAAGGGCCTCAAGGAGGCAACGGTCGTGATGGTGCATGTGCTGCGCAACTCGATGATACCCGTGGTCACCGTGATTGCGCTCGGCATGCCCGCCATCTTCGGCGGCGCCATCATCACCGAAAACGTGTTCAAGGTGAACGGGATCGGGCAGCTATTGCTCACCGCGCTCTTCGCCAACGATCTGCCGATGGTGATGACCCTCACTTTCATCTTCGCCATCCTGATCGTGCTGTTCAACCTGATCGCCGATATCCTGTACGGCGTACTCGACCCAAGGATCCGCTATGACTGAGCAAGCCATTCCCGCAAGCCCCGTCGAGGCAGATCTCGAAGTCTACGGCGCTCTCGTCGACAAGGAGCCCTCCAAGCCGCCGCGCAGCCAGTGGCGTGATGTCTGGGACCAGTTCCGCAAGCACAAGGGTGCGGTATGGGGCGGCGGCTTCTTGCTGTTCATCACCCTTGCCGTCATTCTTGGCCCTTACATCTGGAACCTGTCTCCGACCCAGCTGGACATTCGCAACAAGGATTGGCGCCCGGTCTATACCCTACTGTGGGACGGCGAAGCCAAAGCAGGCTGGGCGCATCCTTTCGGCACAGACCAGTTGGGCCGCGATATCCTCGCGCAGATGATCTCGGGCGGGCGTGTCTCAATGGCCGTCGGCTGGTCCGCGATGGTTCTGGCCCTGCTGATCGGAACGGCCGTCGGCGTCGCCTCGGGCTATTTCAAACGTGCCGATTTCATCCTGATGCGCTTCACCGATCTGGTGCTCTCGCTGCCGATCTTGCCTCTGGTACTGCTGGCGGTCACACTCTTCCGCCAACCGCTCACCAGCTTTTTCGGCTCCCCCGAAAGAGGCATGTTCGTGCTCATCGTCTCCGTGATCGCCCTCACGTCATGGATGCAGACGGCGCGGATCGTGCGCGGCGACATCCTCGCCCTTAAGGAGCGCGAGTTCATCCTCGCCGCCCGCTCAATCGGCTCCAAATCGTCCAAGATCATATTCCGGCATCTGCTGCCCAACGTGATCTCGCCCATCATGGTCTCCGCCACGCTGGGTCTTGCGACCGCAATCATCACCGAAAGCGCACTTTCATTCCTCGGCGTAGGTTTTCCCTCAGATTTCCCAACATGGGGCAAGCTTCTGTCAGATGCCGTGGTACGGATGCAGGAATATCCCGAGCGGGTGATGCTACCCGGCATCCTGATCTCGCTCACGGTGCTGAGCGTCAACTACCTCGGTGACGGTCTGCGCGATGCCCTCGATCCGCGCATCCGCGGGCGATGATCCCCCAAGAGGAGGCAAGCTTCCGATAAGACCAGGCTGCCCACGAACCCGCGCCGCACGATACGTCTGTGCGGCGCCCCTCTCCCTGAAAGGAAAATAATCCGCCCTTGAGGTCATTGCGGAACATTGTTCCGCTCCACGCCTGCACCTTGCCGGAAATTACCTTGAAATGCTCTGGATCAGGCGGCAGAGAGAATATGATCTCCACCTCCTCAATCTCACATTCCAACGCCCCACAGGACCGCCCCATGTTTGAAGATCTCGGGTTTCAGACCCTCACCGCCGCGCAGGCGGTCGTTTATTTCGCGCTGGCGATCGGTCTCGCGTTCGGCGCTCTGGCGCAGATCACCAAATTCTGTTTCCGCCGGATGATTGTCGGTGATGACCGGCGGGGGGCAGCAGGGGTTTGGCTGACGGCCCTCGCCGCGGCTATGGCGGGCACGCAGGCTGCCGTGACCTACGGTCTGATTTCTTTTGAGGGGCACAGGTTCATGGATCAGGATCTGCCCTGGCTCGCCATCGCTCTGGGGGGGCTCGCGTTTGGCGCGGGCATGGTGCTGACCCGTGGCTGTGCGTCGCGGCTTATGGTGCTGGGCGCCTCCGGCAATCTGCGCGCACTTAGCGTTATCGTTATATTCGCAATCACGGCCCACGCCACAATGAAGGGACTGCTCGCCCCCCTGCGCGTTTCGCTCGGCCAACTGACGCTGCCCGTAGGCGACGCCGCATCGCTGGACGCGCTGCCGGGAGGCGGCTGGCTGGTGACGGCGGCAATCGTCGCGTTGTGTCTCGTGATCGCTTCCCGCTCTGGCGTCCGCCCCCCGCTCCTGATCGCGGCGGCACTCCTCGGCGCGCTCGTGCCGCTGGCATGGATCGGCACAGGCTTCGTACTCTACGATGATTTCGATGTGATCCCCTTCGAGAGCCTGTCGTTCACCCGCCCGGCCTCAGATACGCTGTTCTGGGCCATCGCTGGCACCTCCATCTCGCCGGGATTCGGTACCGGCCTCATCGGTGGCACACTGCTGGGGGCCTTCGTCGCAAGCCTGCTCACCGGCACGTTCCAGTGGCAAAGCTTCGACACACCGCGACAGACAGGCCGCTACATGGGCGGCGCTGTCCTCATGGGCTTTGGCGGCGTTCTCGCGGGCGGATGCACAGTCGGCGCCGGGCTCTCAGGCATCCCGACCCTATCGGTGGCGGCCCTCCTCGCCCTCGCGACCATGGCCCTGGGTGCCTGGGCCACCCACACGCTTCTTTTGTCGCGCCTCAGCCGATCTTCTGGCGCACCCGGCGCACGGCAAGCCAAACCAGCAGCACAACCGGCACAGTGACAGCCGCCGTCAGCATCCCGTCGCTGACCCCTATCATATCGCCGATCGGATAGAGGATGTAACGCGCCAGCGAGACAGCATAGTAGCTGATCGCCACCACCGACAGCCCCTCGACAGTGTGTTGGAGCCGCAGTTGTAAATCCGCGCGCTTGTCCATGCTTTCAAGGATCGACTGGTTCTGCGCCGAGCGCTCAACATCCACCCGTGTCCGCAACAGGTCCGACGCCCGCAACGCCCGCGCCGACATCCGCTCCAGCCGCCGCTCCATCGAGATCACAGTCCGCATCGCAGGCTCGTAGCGGCGCATCATGAACTCGCCAAAGCCCTGTCTGCCCTCGAAGCGTACTTCGCGCAGCGCCGCAATCCGCTCGTCCACGATCGCCTTGTAGGCCGCCGTACCCGCAAAGCGGAAAGAGGTCTGCGCAACCACGTTCTCCAGCTCAACGGATACATCGAGCAGCGCATCGAGCGTGGCTTCCGGCTTTTGCTCCTGCGCGCTCATCTTGGCCATCAGCTCGCTGATCTGGCGGTCCATTTTGCCCACCTTGCCACCGATCTCGCGCGTGAGCGCAAAACCGAGCATCGACATTGTCTTATAGGTCTCGATCTCGAGCAGCCGCTGGATGATCCGCCCCACGCGCCGCGTTCCCGTCGCACCGGGCACGAATACGGCAAACCGCGTGTGCCCGGCAGGATCGATCCGGAAATCACTGGCCACTACGGCTGCCCCTTCCAGCACCTCCCCCGCCGCAAGGCTTTCGGGTACGAACCAGTCGCGCAACTGATCCAGCACAGGCTCCGGATCGTCAGGCATCGACATCAGTCGCAGCAGGCTAGACGTTAGGCGCTGGCCCGGCGCATTCGAGAGCCAGCCCGCGGGAAACACATCAAATTCTGCAGGATCAAAGGGCCTGTCGCTGAGTTCGTCGCCAAAGGCCGTGTAGGTCACGAATTCGGTGTGCTGCTCCCATTTGATGTGAAACCGGCCCATGGCGCCGTAATAATGCGTGGCATCCTTGTCTGGCAGTGGCGCGCCGTAATGCTTCAGCAGCGCCACGAGATGCTCCATATCGGCGCCCCGGTCGCGGTCGCGCGCGGCGGCATCACCCGCCTGTTTGATGGCGAGAAATGCCACCACTTGCGGCGCCTTGATATTGGGAAAGGGCCGCGCATGCAGCTCCCCCGTCAAGGCATAGCGCAACGGATGATCGGGGATGGGGGCCATGGGCAATTCCTTCGAGACGCGGTCGCTTCTGTGTGACCGCAAACCAGCACTGTCTTCAACTTAGAAGATAGAGGATTAAAAGCAACTTGGGCGTACCACAGCATACTTTTCCACCTATCGGAAAGTAGTCCGGTACGTCCAATGTACCGCACCACAGGAAACCTCCAAACGCAAGGCGCCCCGCCATCTCGGACGGGGCGCACGCGCTGCGATCATTCGGTGATCACATCATGCGGCAACTGCGTCAGTCGATCATCGGAAGCAGCTTATCCAGCGACGCCTTCGCGTCGCCGTAGAACATCCGCGTGTTCTCCTTGAAGAACAGCGGGTTCTCGATCCCGGAATAGCCGGTGCCCTGGCCACGCTTGGACACGAACACCTGCTTGGCCTTCCAGCATTCCAGCACCGGCATGCCAGCGATGGGGCTGTTCGGATCATCCTGCGCCGCAGGGTTCACGATGTCGTTTGACCCGATCACGATGGCCACGTCGGTCTTGGGGAAATCCTCGTTGATCTCGTCCATTTCCAGCACGATGTCATAGGGCACCTTGGCCTCGGCCAGCAG
>JAGXHD010000222.1 GCA_024636395.1 Sulfitobacter sp. | reverse complement strand
GCAGCGAAAACATGTGCAACGCCGGTGATGCGCGCGGGCTTGAGGCGGGAGACGGGACGGGTCAATTTCTGACTACCTTTTCGAAGTTGCTGCAAGAGGCGAATATATCGAGCTCCGAGTCACGCTCAGATGTCTCGATATCGAGCATTCCTAGCACGGAATGAAACAGGTTGTCATGCGACAGCGCGGTATCGGTTTTCGTGGCCACACACCCCTTGTCGATGCCGAACTGGTTTTTGAATTCCTGCGACATCCAAAGGATCATCGGTACTTTCGTCTGATAGTCCGGTGCCATAAAATAGGGCGAGCCGTGCAGATACATGCCCGCTTCCCCCAGCGATTCTCCGTGATCGGAAACATATAGGAGTGCGGTGGAGAGCTGTTCCTGCGCCTGCAAAAACGCGATGGTCTGCGCCAGTATTTCGTCGATATAGGCGATCGTGTTGTCGTAGGCATTGGTGATTTCCTGCGCAGAGCACAGCTTGAACTCGGCGGTGCGGCACGCCGGGGTGAACTGCTCGAACTCCTCCGGATAGCGCAGATAATACGTGGGCCCGTGGCTGCCGATCTGGTGCAGCACCAACACAGTATCCTCAGTGATGCCAGCGGCATATTCCTCGAGCGCTGCCATAAAGATACCGTCCATACATTCGCCTGCAGCACAGAACTCCGCATTTTCAGTGTTCGTCATCGTGCGCTTCGGGATGCGGTCCGCGATATTCTTGTCACCGGTGTTGTTGTCCCACCATTCGACATGAAGGCCAGCGTGGCTCAGCACATCGAGCAGATTTTGCTGCGACAGCCCGTTCTCGTAGGAATAGGTATCGCGGGTGTGCTTGGAGAACATGCACGGCAGCGATGTGGCCGTAGCGGTCCCGCAGGAAGAGACATCAGTGAAACTTACGACAGGCAGTTGTGCGAGGCGCGGGTTGGTCTCGACGCCGTAGCCGTTGAGGCTGAAGTTCTGGCTGCGCGCCGTCTCCCCCGCCACGAGGATCGTAAGCACAGGTTTGGATCCTGGCACATAGGCAGGGCCCTTTGCGGCATCTTGCCCGATGTCTACCAAGACGATGTTTTTCGTTCTCACCTGCATTTTTGCATAACGGATCGCACTGACCACCGGCATGCCGGGCTGGAAGCTGCTCATGTAGTCCTTACGCTCGCGCAAGATCGAGGAATAGGATTTCAGATCGCTCATCAGCAGGCCCGCCGCCATTGCCAGGCCCAGCGCGCAGAGTACGACAGGCTGCACCGCCGTGCGCAGCCCTCCATAGCACTTGACCCGGACACACAGCGGTACGGCCGCAGGCAGCACTCCGAACAGCACCACATGGGTGACGAAGCTTAGGGTAATGAGGTGTTTGGATTCCGTTACAGTCGTTACCATGACGTTCTGGATCATATCCCGGTCGATGATGACGCCGAGCCTGTCCATGTAATACGACGTCACAGCACTCAGGATCACCATGAAAGCAAGCCAGGGTTTGATGAGCCAAGGATAGCTAAAGAGCGCAAAAAACGCGAAGGTGAGCATGAACACCGCCAGCACAAAGCCCGCGAATGACAGAGGATGTCCCGAAAACACCTCCGCTCCGATGCCCCAGAAGGTGGCGTTGCTGGCGATGAAGATATACGCCAGTGTGATGAGGATCAGTGCGACGGGCGATATAGGATAAGCCGCGCGCAGGGCGGCCATGCGTGCGGTCAGATAGGAAAATAGGGTCATTTGGGTCAACTTCACTGCTGTTTGAGCAGTCCTGACCACGCCAACCTGACGCGAACCTTATGACACCTATTATCCTGTCAGGCTCAAGCCGGTTGCTTCGCATCCGCGCGCTGCTCCAGCCCGCCGAGAGCCAGCATCAGATCCAGCACCTCCGCACCCCCTTGCCCGTGCCGCAGCGCACAAAACACGAAGGGCCGCCCGCCGCGCATCTTCAGGCTGTCACGCTCCATCACATCGAGCGAGGCGCCCACATGGGGGGCAAGGTCGGTCTTGTTGATCACGAGAATGTCCGATTTGGTGAGCGCGGGCCCGCCCTTGCGCGGGATCTCCTCGCCCGCCGCCACGTCGATCACATAGATCGTCACATCGGCGAGTTCGGGTGAAAACGTCGCGGAGAGATTGTCTCCACCGCTCTCGATCAGCACGATATCGAGATCCTCGTGGCGGCTGCGCATTTGCGCTATCGCAGCAAGATTGATGGAGGCATCCTCACGGATCGCCGTGTGTGGGCAGCCACCGGTCTCGACCCCGATGATGCGGTCCTGCGGCAGGATCTGCATCCGCATCAGCGCTTCGGCATCCTCCTGCGTATAGATATCGTTGGTGATCACACCGATCGAGAAATGCGGGTGCAGCAGGCGCGCGAGGCAGGCGGTGAGGTTGGTCTTGCCCGCTCCCACGGGGCCCCCGATGCCGACGCGCAGCGGTCCGTTTAGTTTGGTCATGAGCGGAAAATCCTTGGTTGAAGCGTCTCGTGCCGCATGGCGGCGATATCGGAGGCGAAGGCAGTGCTGTGCAAATCTTCGAGCGACGTGCCGCGCGACTGCTCGGCAATCTGCGCACAAATCGGCGCGAGGGCGGCAAGCACCCGCTGACCTTCGGTTTGGCCCAGTGGCACGCCGCGCACGGCAGCCGAGACCAGATTGGCCGCGAAAGCCTGAAGATAGAGCGTGACTGTCAGATCAGCATCGAGATGCCGTCGCGCCGCCGCCGCGCCAACGGCGACAGGGTAGCAAAATGCTTCGCCCTCACCGCCCCAGATCGCAGTGGTCGTCTGGCCGAATGCTGTGCCCTGAAGTTCTGTCTCCATGACGCGCTCGCTCGTCGCGGCAAAAGCAAGAGCGGCGTCGTTCACGCCCACCAGATCGGCCGGGTTGGCATAGGCAGCCCGCAGCACGATCGCGTCCGTGCGCCCCGATCCATGCTCCAACACTTCGGCCAGCCATCCCTCCAGATCCTGCGCCGTTACGATCATCGCTTCAGCAATCGCCGTCTCCAATCCGTGCGAATAGGCGAAAGCACCCACGGGGAACGCAGGCGAAAGCCATTGCGCAAGGGTCATCACATCGCTGTCAGTGGTCATGCGCTGTCGCACCGTGCTCATGGCTGTGCGTGCGCCCGTGGCCATAGGCGCCGCCTTCGGGAGTAAGAGGGGCCGTCACCGGCTCCACCACTGCGCCCAGATGCTCCAGCATATGCCCGATCACGGCATCGGCCTGAATGAGCAGATGATCCGCGTTTATCTGGCAGGGCGTGTGCCGGTTGCCGACGTGCCACGCCAGCCGGACGAGATCCGGACCAGAGATCTTATAGAGCGCCTCCGTGCGCGCCGTTATCGCCACCAGCGTGCCATCCTCGAGTTCCAGCGCGTCGCCATCGTCGAGCGAGGTCGTGTGCTCCAGATCAACGACGAAAGGTGCGCCGTCCTCCATGCTCAGACGTTTGCGGCGCACGAAACGCTCGGTGTAATCCAGCGCACAGGCGCGCGCGGGCCCGGACCAATGGCCCTTTCGGTGCAGGATCTGGGCGACGGGAAGAGATGTCATTGAGGCCTCCTAAAACATGAAATAGCGCTGCGCCATCGGCAGCACCTCGGCGGGCTGACAGGTGAGCAAAACGCCGTCCGCGCGGACCTCGTAGGTCTCGGGGTGTACTTCCATCTGCGGCAGCGCGTCGTTGTGGATCATGTCCGCCTTGCCGATGGTCCGCGTGCGCTTCACGGCCACAGTTTGCTTTGCCAGCCCCAGCGACGCGGCGATGCCCGCATCCTGTGCCGCCTGTGAGACGAAACTCACCGACCCGTGGCGCAGCGATGTGCCGAAGGCGCCGAACATCGGGCGGCTATAGACCGGCTGCGGCGTCGGGATTGAGGCATTCGGATCACCCATTTGTGCAACCACGATCGTACCGCCCAGCAGGACCATCTCGGGCTTCACCCCGAAAAATGCAGGGTTCCACAGCACAAGATCGGCGCGCTTGCCCACCTTGATATCGCCCAGAACATGGCTCACGCCCTGCGCTATCGCCGGATTGATCGTGTATTTCGCGATATAGCGGCGCACGCGGAAATTATCGTTTTCCCCCGTCTCCTCTGGCAGCCGCCCGCGCTGTTTCTTCATTTTGTCCGCCGTCTGCCACGTGCGGATCAAAACCTCGCCGACGCGGCCCATCGCCTGACTGTCGCTGGCGATGATCGAAAACGCGCCCATGTCGTGCAGAATGTCCTCCGCCGCGATCGTCTCACGCCGGATCCGGCTTTCGGCAAAAGCGACGTCCTCCGGGATCGATTTATCAAGGTGGTGACAGACCATGAGCATGTCGAGATGCTCTTCAAGAGTGTTCACGGTAAAGGGGCGCGTCGGATTGGTCGAGGAGGGCAGCACATTGGCATCGCCGCAGATCTTGATGATGTCCGGCGCGTGACCGCCTCCCGCGCCTTCGGTGTGAAACGCATGGATCGTGCGCCCCTTCATGGCTGCGACCGTATGCTCGACAAAGCCGCTCTCGTTGAGCGTATCGGTGTGGATCATCACCTGCACGTCCATCTCGTCGGCCACCGACAGGCAGCAATCGATCGCGGCAGGCGTGGTTCCCCAATCCTCGTGCAGCTTAAGCGAACAGGCCCCCGCTTCGACCATCTCGACCAGTGCGGCAGGCTGGCTCGCGTTGCCCTTGCCCGACAGGCCGATGTTCATCGGGATGCTGTCAAAGGCCTGTAACATCCGCCCGATGTGCCAGGGTCCGGGCGTGCAAGTCGTGGCGAGCGTGCCGTGCGCAGGGCCCGTGCCGCCACCAAAACAGGTTGTGACGCCCGAATGCAACGAATCCTCCATCTGCTGGGGACAGATGAAATGGATGTGGCTGTCCATCCCCCCCGCTGTGAGGATCCTTCCCTCTCCCGCGATCACTTCGGTCCCCGGCCCCACGATGATATCGACACCCGATTGCGTATCGGGGTTACCGGCCTTGCCGATGGCGTGGATCAACCCGTCCTTCAGCGCCACATCGGCTTTGTAAATGCCCGAGTGATCCACGATCAGCGCATTGGTGATGACCGTGTCCACCGCCCCGCCCGCCCGGGTGACCTGAGACTGGCCCATGCCATCGCGGATAACCTTGCCGCCGCCGAACTTCACCTCTTCGCCGTAGATGGTCAGATCGCGCTCCACCTCGATGATCAGATCCGTAT
>JAGXHD010000221.1 GCA_024636395.1 Sulfitobacter sp. | reverse complement strand
GTCACACGGTCGCCGATCCGCCCGAGCATGAGCACATTCCTGCCGCTATCCGCCTAAATACAGGGCTATTCAGGAGGTTTTTCGCTCAGCCATGTTGCAAGAACTTCGTCGGTGTCCTGACCGAAGCGGGGCGGCGGGCGTTGGTATTTGACGGGAGTCGCTGAAAACTTGAGCGGATTGCCGAGCAGCTGTATCTCGCCGCCGGCGATGCCCTTGGCGGGCATCGTCCGCACCGTTCCCCGCGCCTTTGCCTGTTCTGATCTGAGCGCCTCGCCGATCGTGTTGATCGGCCCTGCGGGCACTTTTACCCTGCGCAAGGCGTCGAGAATCCCTGCCTTGGTCCATGTGAGTAGCGCGGGGCGGATATGCGCCATCAACGCATCCCGATGCGCGATCCTGTCCATGTTTGTCTTGAAGTCCGGGCTGGCGCCGACTTCCTCCAGACCAAGCACATCGCAAAAACGGGTGAACTGGGCATCATTGCCCACGGCCAGCAGGAAATGCCCGTCCGAGACCTCGAACGTGTCATAGGGTACGATATTAGGATGGGCGTTGCCACGGCGCTGGGGCAGCGCGCCCGAGGAGAGGTAATTGAGCCCCTCGTTGATGAGCCACGCCATCGAGGCGTCGATGAGCGCAAGCTCGACATGCTGGCCCTCACCGGTTTTGTCACGGTGGCGCAGCGCGGTCAGGATCCCGATGGTCGCATACATGCCGCACATCACATCGGCGATGCCGACGCCCACTTTGGTGGGCACGCCGTCGGGATCGCCGGTGATCGACATGATCCCGCTGAAACCCTGCGCCATTAGGTCGTATCCGGGCTTGTCGCGGTTCGGCCCCGTCTGGCCATAGCCCGAGATCGAGCAGTACACGAGACTTGGGTGTGCTGCGCGAAGTGTGGCGTGGTCCAGCCCGTATTTCACCAACCCGTCGGGTTTGAAATTCTCGACCACAACATCGGCACGTGCGGCGAGGCGGCGGACGGTGTCCTGCCCTTCGTCCGTGGCGATATCGACAGCGATGGAGCGCTTATTGCGATTCGAGGACATGAAATAGGCCGACAGATCCGAGGCGCTGCCGTCCTCGTTTTTTGCGTAGTTCGGCCCCCAGCCGCGCGTGTCATCACCGCCGGTCTTGGGGTTCTCGACCTTGATCACCGTCGCCCCCATGTCACCCAGCAGCTGCGTGGCGGTCGGACCGGCGAGGATGCGCGTCAGGTCGAGCACGAAGAGCCCGTCCAGCGCGCCGGGTGTGTCAGATGCGTCCGTCATAGGCTCCTCGTTCGATGGTGCAGGCGATCACGCTAAAGGTATCCGCGCTTTGGGCGGCCTGCAACGCCGCCTCCAATTCTGCGCGGTTGGTAACCGTGTGGCCGGCGCCGCCAAGGGCACGGCCCATCGCGGCGAAATCATGATACCCGAAGTCCACGGCGGCATTGCGCAACTGTCGCTGGCGTTGTTTCAGCTCGATAAGCGCCAGAGACGCATCTACGAAAACCACGAAAATGGGAGTGATCCCGAGTTCCGCCGCCGTCGACAACTCCCCCGCGACCATCAGAAAACCCGCATCGCCCGAGAACGACACCACAGTGCGCTCGGGTGCGCAGAACGACGTACCCATCGCCAGAGGCACTGCACATCCCATCGTGCACAGTGCGGAGGACTGCAACAACCCGCGTGGTGTCTGGCAGGTCCACATCTGTGAGAGCAAAATCCGGTGCGCGCCGCTGTCGGCGGTGGCGATGGTATCTATTGGCAAATGCCGCTGGCAGGTATCGATGACCGCAGCCGGCCCCCAATCATCGTCCGTAGGGAAGGCTTTGGCCAACGCACCCTTCACCGCTTCGATGTCCGCGTCCGGCCATGTTTGGGAGGGCTCGATGCCGTCACCGATGGCCGCGAGGCTTGCACCACAGTCCGCAATAACCGGCAGGCCCGCCTGATGCATGTAGTGGTGATTTGGTTCGGCGGTGATGTCGATTACGCGGGTCGTGCGTGGATCCCAAACATCGCGCCAGCCGGGCCGCATCTCGATCGGATCATAGCCCACGCAGAGGATAAGATCCGCCGATTGCACAAAGGGCAGCAGATGCTTGTCCGCCAGCGGAGACAGGCCCGCAGCGCCCAGCGACAGCGGATGTGTCTCGTCCAGCAGGCCCTTTGCCTTGTAGGTGGTGATTACAGGGATGCCAAAGCGATTGGCGAATTCCGTTAGGGTCGGACCTGTGTTTTGGTTCACCGCATCCACGCCCGCGATAATTAGGGGGCGGTGCGCCTCGGTCAGCCATCTGCGTGCGCGCTCCAGATCAAGGCCAGCGAGTGCAGTGCTGGCCGTCTTTTCCCGCACCGCCGGTGCCGTGGCACCGACCAGCGCATCGGCTTCCGAGATCGGCACATCGATATGCACCGGACCGGGCCGCCCTTCCAGAGCGATGCCCACTGCCTTGTCCGCGATCACATGCGCCGCACCCGCGCTCAGACGGAACGTCGCCTTGGTGATCGGACGCAGAACCGCCTGATGGTCAAGAACCTGGTGCGTGTAGGTTTCCGCCTCCGCCGCGTCGACGCAACCCGACAGAACGATCAGCGGCACCCGATCCTGGTGGGCATTTGCGATGGAATTGACACCATTGAGCACGCCCGGACCGATGGTGGCGACCAGTATCCCCGGAGCACCCGATTGGTGCCACGCGGCCTCTGCCATGAAACCGGCGGCATTTTCGTGCCTGCACAGGATGAACGTAATCCCCGCCGCTTCGAGCGCGTCAACGATCGTGAGAACTTCGCCCCCCGGCATTCCGAAAGCGTGCCGACAGCCCGCTGCATAAAGACGGCGGGAGATGGCATCGGCAGCGCGTATGGTGTCTGGAGCGGGCATGGGAGGCCTTCTGATCGGTCAATTCCCGCGCACAGAGCACGCAATAGCGGCGCACTGCAACTCAATACTGTGTGGTTATTATTTCAGAGCGGCCTGCGTTTCAGCGGCGGCGGTCCCGGCGCGCGCTCATCGGCTGGAAGGCAACGCCCACATGGGCCTCGCAATAGGGCTTGCCTTGCTTGACGGGAAGGCCGCAAAACCAGAAATCCTCGGTTGCCGGGTCGCCCACGGGCCACTTGCAGGTCCGCTCGGTCAGCTCCATCAGGCTCAGCTTCTTGGCCTTTTTCTCGATCTCGTTGACCTTGGCTAACGCTTCGGGGCTGATCTCGTTGGCCGAAGGCTGGGGTGGCAGGGGCTGGCCTGCGGGAATGATCTGATTGCGCGGTGGGCGCACAGCACTTGGAGAAATCGCGGGCTCTGTCTTGAGGTCCGGCTTGGTCGATACCGGTTCAGGCTCGGGCTCGGGTACGGCGGCTTTGGCCTTGGCGGGTACCTTTGGCGCGGGCTTTGCCTTCGGCTCCGCTTTGGCGGCGGCACCTGCGGTGGTCCGATTAGACAGGCCAAGACGGTGTACTTTTCCGATGACGGCGTTGCGGGTCACACCGCCGAGTTCTTTGGCGATCTGGCTTGCGGATTGGCCTTCGCCCCACATCTTCTTCAAAATCTCAACGCGGTCATCTGTCCAGGACATGGAGGCTTCCCTAGTGTAAAAAGCGGCCCTCGTTGGACCGCTTTGTCAAATTCAGTCCCTTATATTAATCGCTATGACAGCAGGCGCAAGGCATCAAGGGGAAGTACGCATGGGCAGCACGGGCTATTTTATGCATGAGTGTCCCGGCGCCTTTGAATTTTAGCGTAGCTTGGCGCTGATCCGGCGCGTTTGAATAAGGACTGCACTGCATCCCTGCGGATGCAACAGCAACAAGGTAAGCGGGGGCGCTGCATACCATTTTGCCCAAGTACCCAATGGTCTCGACAGTCCAATAGTCTGGGCAATCTGCTTGCAAGACGCTGCTGTTCAGTGACGTGACGTGCAGCGGTAGCCGCATTAACGTGGCTTGAACGCCACGCCGCGTCAGCGGAGCGGACGAGAGGCCTTGCAAACGCCCAACCGCTCCGTCATCGTCTACGCATGACATATTGTGCATCCACATTGCTCCGACGACGCCGCAGCTGATCTGCCGTCTCCCCGTATGCCGCTTGTGCAACGGTGGTGCCCCTCTGTTCCTCCCAAACTAGACTTGACCCGCCGCAGCACCCGTGCCCTTTTGGGCTTTTCGCGGCTCCCGCTCCTGAAAGGATGATCCTGATGATCTCTTCTGTTCTGCCGACCTATTCCCGTGCCCCCCTCAGCTTCGTCAAAGGCGAGGGCACATGGCTGATCGAAGCGGATGGCCGACGGTTTCTGGACTTGGGCGCAGGCATTGCGGTAAACGCGCTGGGCCACGCCAATCCGGCCCTGACTGCTGCGCTGACAGAGCAGGCGGGCGCGCTGTGGCACACCTCAAACCTCTACCAGATCCCGCAGCAGCAGGCGTTGGCCGATAAACTGGTCGCGCACACGTTTGCAGATACGGTTTTCTTCACCAATTCCGGCACGGAATCCTGCGAGCTGGCGGTAAAGATGGCGCGCAAGTACTTCTATGACAAAGACCAGCCGGAGCGTGTCGAGATCATTACCTTCTCGGGCTCTTTCCACGGTCGCTCCTCTGCGGGCATCGCGGCGGCAGGCTCCGAGAAGATGGTCAAGGGCTTCGGCCCCCTTCTGCCGGGTTTCGTGCATCTCGACTTCGGCGATCACGAGGCCCTCACCGCTGCCGTCAACGAAAAGACATGCGCCGTGCTGGTTGAGCCAGTGCAGGGCGAGGGCGGCATCCGCCCGCTGCCCGATGCCTGCCTCAAAGGACTGCGCGATCTGTGCGACGAGCACGGCATCCTCATGATCCTCGACGAGGTGCAATGCGGTGTGGGCCGGACGGGCAAGCTTTTTGCGCATGAGTGGTCGGGCGTGACGCCGGATATCATGATGGTGGCCAAAGGCATTGGCGGCGGCTTCCCTCTTGGCGCGGTCCTCGCAACGGAAGACGCCGCCAGCGGTATGACCGCTGGTACCCATGGTTCGACCTATGGCGGCAACCCGCTGGGTTGTGCGGTCGGCTGCGCCGTGATGGATATCGTGGCAGCGCCTGATTTTCTGGCAGAGGTCAATCGCAAGGCGGGCCTGTTGCGCCAGAAGCTCGAAGGCCTCGTCGCCTCGTACCCGGATGTTCTCGAAAGCGTACGCGGCGCGGGCCTCATGCTGGGGCTCAAGTGCAAGGTGGCCCCCGCCGATCTGGTCAATGCAGGCTACGCGCAGGAGGTGATCACGGTTCCAGCGGCGGATAACGTCGTGCGCCTGCTGCCGCCGCTCAACATCACGGATGCCGAGATCGCCGAAGCCGTTGCCCGCCTGGACCGCGCAGCAGCCTCCCTCAGTGCGGCTTAACCTTAAGTTGGCCTCTTAAATTCATCGTCGGAGGCCTGTCCCCCGATCCGCGACCTACCCAGCAGAGTCTCTTCCATGAAGCATTTCCTCGACATTCACCAAACCGGCCCTTCCGATCTGCGTGCCATCATAGACAATGCCGCAGCAATGAAATCCGCGCGTGCGGGGCGTCCACGCGGCGCGCTCGACGCGGACCAGCCCCTCAAGGATCACATAGTTGCGCTGATATTTGAAAAGCCTTCCACGCGTACCCGTGTCTCCTTCGATGTGGGCGTGCGTCAAATGGGCGGTCAGACGCTCGTGCTGTCCGGCACGGACATGCAGCTCGGCCACGGCGAGACGATCGCGGATACGGCGCGGGTATTGTCGCGCTATGTAGATCTCATCATGATCCGGACCTTCGAGGAGCAAACACTTCACGAGATGGCCGAATACGCCACGGTGCCGGTGATC
>JAGXHD010000220.1 GCA_024636395.1 Sulfitobacter sp. | reverse complement strand
TCTCGAGCTCGCGGATCTGGCGGAATGTGATCTGGTGATCGAGGCGGTGTTCGAGGATATGGAGCTCAAGCGCAAAATCTTCACCGAGCTTGACCGCGTGATGAAGCCCGGTGCCATTCTTGCGACGAATACTTCCGCGCTCGACATCGACGAGATCGCGAGCACGACGAACCGGCCTGAGGACGTAATCGGGCTGCACTTCTTCTCTCCCGCCAATGTGATGAAACTGCTCGAAATTGTGCGGGCGAAACACACCGTCGATGATGTGGTCGCCACCTCGATGGATCTGGCCAAGAAGATCAACAAGATCGCGGCGCTGGTCGGCGTCTGTCCCGGCTTTGTCGGCAACCGCATCCTGTTTGCCCGCCAGATTCAGGCGAACAAGCTGTTGGCCAAAGGCCTGATGCCTTGGGATGTGGATGCGGCGCTCAACGCTTTCGGCTTCAAGATGGGCCCCTTCCAGATGAGCGATCTTGCCGGGCTTGATATCGGATGGTCCAAAGGGGCCACGACCGAAAACCCGGTCCGCGACATGCTGTGCGAGATGGACCGGCGCGGGCAAAAGACCCAAGCAGGCTTTTATGACTACGACGAGAACCGCAATCCTGTCCCCTCCAAGATCACGGCGGGCATCATCAAGAATGTCACTGGTGCGGAACCGTCGAGCATGAGCCAGGAAGAGATCATCGAGATCTGCATTTATCCGATGATCAACGAAGCGGTGAAAATTCTCGAAGAGAACAAGGCGCAGCGTCCGTCGGATATCGATGTGGTCTGGCTCAACGGATATGGTTGGCCCGCCGACAAGGGCGGACCGATGTTTTACGGTGATATGGTCGGGGCGCAGGCGGTGCTTGACCGGATGGAGAGCCTGGGTGCCGAAGATCCCGCTTTTGCCCCAGCCGAAACTCTGCGCAAACTCGCCTCAACGGGTGGGAAATTTACCGATATCGATACCGGAGGGCTGAAAGTATGAGCTATGAATTCATCACGACCGAGAAGAAGGGTCACATCCTTGTCGTGACCATGAACCGGCCCGACGTCTATAATGCGGTGCACATCGACATGCACAACGAGATGGCCGCTTGCTGGGACGAATTTGGAGCTGATCGCGATCTATGGGTCGCGGTGCTGACGGGCGCGGGCGACAAGGCCTTTTGCGCGGGTAATGATCTCAAGGCCACGGCCGCTGGTGGAGCGCGCGCGACGATGACGCCCACGGGTTTCGCGGGCCTGTCCTCGCGCTTCGATCTGGAAAAGCCGATCATCGCGGCAGTCAATGGCTTTGCCATGGGCGGCGGGTTCGAGACGGCGCTGTCGTGCGATATCATCCTCGCCTCCGAAAACGCGAAGTTTGCGCTGCCTGAAGTCAAGGTCGGATTCTTTGCCGCAGCATCCGGTGTGCAGCGGTTGTCACGCTACATCGGTCGTTTGGCGGCGCAGGAAATGATGTTCACAGGCCGCACGATTCTGGCGGATGAGGCGCTCGCCATGGGCTGTGTGAATGCGGTCTACCCGCATGCGGAGCTGATGGATAGGGCGATGGAGAAGGCCGAGCAACTGTGCAGCGTCTCGCCGTCTGCGGTCAAGGCGACCAAGCGGGTGCTCAACGATATGTATGCCCGTGACGGAATGCAGGAGAGCATCGCCTATTCCCGCGAGGTCATCGCTGACTTGTCCAAAACCGAGGATTTCAAAGAAGGCGTGAATGCCTTTGTCGAAAAACGCAAACCCGAGTGGGTCAATAAGTAACATGACCGTTTGGGTCATCGAACAATATCACCTCAGGGTGAACACATTAGAAGAGGGAGACATTTGATGTCCGATACACCGATGGAAATGAACAATCTCGGCATGTCCGAGAAAAACAAGCCGCTGCTGGCTGCTGTGATCAAGCACATCCGCGAGAACGTGGATCCGATCACCGAAGAGTATTACCGCTTGGGCGAAGGTCGTGCCGATCGCTGGAGCCATGCGCCGGGCCAACTCGAACTTCTGGAGACTGCAAAGCAGAAGGCGCGTGATGCGGGTTTGTGGAACTTCTTCCTACCCAACGCGGAGACTGGCGAGGGTCTGAGCAACCTCGATTATGCCTATATCGCCGCTGAGCTGGGCAAGAGCCCACTGGCCTCCGAGAGCCTCAACTGCTCCGCGCCTGACACGGGCAACATGGAAGTGCTGGAGCGGATCGGCACCAAAGAGCAGAAAGAGACGTGGCTGAAGCCGCTGCTGGCGGGCAAGATCCGCTCCGCTTTCGCCATGACTGAGCCAGATATGGCCTCCTCGGATGCCAAGAATATCTCGACTTCGGCAGTTCTGGAGAACGGTGAATGGGTGATCAACGGGGAGAAATATTACATCTCCGGCGCAGGCGATCCGCGCTGCAAGATCATGATCACGATGGTCAAGACCTCCCCAGAAGCGGAGGCGTTCCGCCAGCAGTCGCAAATTCTTGTGCCTATCGACACACCCGGTGTCGAGATTGTGGGGCCGATGCATGTGTTCGGCCACGACGATGCGCCCCACGGGCATATGCACATCAAGTTTACCAATGTCCGTGTACCGGAAGAGAATATCCTCTGGGGCGAAGGCCGCGGGTTTGAAATCTCCCAGGTTCGCCTTGGCCCTGGCCGTATTCACCACTGCATGCGCTCCATCGGTGCGGCAGAAAAAGCGCTGGATCTGATGATCGAACGCGGTCTGTCGCGGGAAGCCTTCGGCAAGAAGATCATTGATCTGGGCAAGAACATGGAGACCATCTCCCGCGCCAAGATCGAGATCGAGGCGATGCGACTCATGGTGCTTAAGGCTGCCAAGGCGATGGATACGCTGGGCAACAAAGAGGCGCGTATCTGGGTCAGCATGATCAAGGCGATGGTGCCGGAGAAAGTCTGCAACATCATCGATGAGGCGATGCAGGTGCACGGCGCCACGGGCATTTCGCAATGGTCGCCGCTGTCTCACATGTACACGTCACAGCGTACGCTGCGCTATGCAGACGGTCCTGACGAGGTGCATCACCACGTGATCGCGCGGGCGGAGGTGAGGGACTATCAGGCCTCAAACTCCCGCACCGACCGTGCACGTAGTGAAATCGCGACAGGACGCGAACGGAGCGGTGTATGAGCACGCTGTTTGACCTGACCGGCAAAGTGGCGCTGCTCACTGGCGCATCCAAGGGTATGGGGCTGGCGATGGCGACAGCACTGGCGGAGCATGGCGCAACTGTCGTCATCTCCGCGCGCAAGCAGGACCAGCTGGACGAAGCAGCCAAGGGCATCAACGCCCTTGGCAAAGGCCGGGCTCATGCGGTCGCCTGTAATGTGGGGTATAAGGAGCAGCTGCAAGCGCTGGTCGATAAAACCCATGAGCTGGCAGGCCCGATTGATTGCGTGATCGGCAATGCCGGTGTGAACCCCTACTACGGCAAGACCAGCCAAATCCCAGACGATGCCTATACCAAGACTATGGATGCGAATGTGCGCTCCAATCTCTGGCTCGCCCAGATGGTCGCCCCCGATATGGTCGCGAAGGGCGTAGGCTCCATGGCGTTCACCTCCTCGATCGGGGCGTTCAAGCCCTCGGTGATGCTCGGGACCTATGGCATGTCAAAGCTGGCGTTGATCGGGCTGGTGCGCAATCTCGCCGCCGAGTTCGGACCGGACGGGCTGCGGTTCAACGCAATATGCCCCGGTCTGGTCAAAACCGAGTTTGCCCGAGAACTGTGGGACAATCCAGAAGTTGCCCAGCGGATTGAAAACGACATTCCCCTACGCCGTTTGGGCGAGCCCGAAGATTTCGCAGGGCTGGCAGTATTTCTCGCCTCGGATGCATCGAAGTATATGACCGGGCAGGCGCTTACCGTCTGCGGCGGCTCGAATATGTGGACCTGAAGGATGGAACTCAAGGATAAGATCATCGTCGTGACGGGCGCTGCTTCTGGCATCGGGCGGGCCATGTGCCAGCGCTTTGCCGAAGAAGGTGCCAAGCATATCGCCTGCGTCGACCGGGATATGGCAGGGGCGGAGGAGACCGCAAAGATGATGGGTGGCACAGCCTATCATGTGGATGTGTCGGTCAAGGACCAGATTACCGGTATGATCGACACGGTCGAGGCGGAGTTGGGGCCGATCGATCTGTTCTGCTCGAACGCGGGCATTTCGGTGCCCGGTGGCGTCGAGGTCGAGGATGATGCATGGCAGCGGATCTGGGAAATCAATGTGATGTCCCACGTTTGGGCGGCGCGCCATCTGGTGCCGCTGATGACAGCGCGCGGGGGCGGCTATCTGCTGAACACTGCATCCGCCGCGGGCCTGCTCAACCAGATCGGCAGCGCACCCTACGGCGTGACGAAACATGCCGCCGTCGGTCTCGCCGAATGGCTCGCGCTGAGTTATGGCGATCAGGGCATCAAGGTATCGGTGCTCTGCCCACAAGCGGTGCGAACCGAAATGACTCGAGGTCATGAGGACCATGTAGCAGCCATCGACGGTATGATGGAGCCTGGCCCGGTGGCGGAAGCCTGCGTACAGACCATCCGTGCAGAGACGTTCCTCGTGCTGCCGCACAAGGAGGTCGAGACCTACATGCGCAACAAGACCGACAATTATGACCGCTGGATCGGAGGCATGCGCAAGCTGAACCGCCGCTTCGGCAGCTTTGACAGTTAGGACCAGACTATGATCGGCTATACAACCATCGGCGTGAGCGACATGGAGCGCGCAAAGAAATTTTACTGTGATCTCTTCGCAGACAAAGGCGCGAAAGTGGTGATCGATGCGGGGCGTATCGCTTTTATCGGCGCCAAGCGCGGGGAACCCATGCTGGCCGTTTGCACGCCCTACGACGGCGAAGCCTGCAGCCCCGGCAACGGCGTGATGATCGCGTTTCCAATCGAGGAAAAGCAGGAAGCGGACCGCCTGCACGCTCGCGCGCTAGAGCTCGGAGCCACCTGCGACGGCCCTCCGGGTCAGCGGATTCCGGACCAGTTTTATGGCTCCTACGTGCGCGACCCAGACGGAAACAAGCTCTGTTTCTTCATGTTTGGATGAACCCAGCCGGATGCATCTGAAGCATCTGCGGGATTGAGTTTGCAGGAAAAGTGAAGAGTAGGCTGCCTGAGAGGGCAGCCTATTTTTTCTTAAGGGGGCGCACGAGGCCTTCTTGGGCAACCGAAGCGACGAGTGTGCCATCGGCACTGTAGATCGCACCTCGGTTAAAGCCCCGCGCCTTGCCGGTCCACGGTGCGTCAAGATCGTAGAGGTGCCAATCGTTGAACTGGATCGGGCCATGAAACCACATGGCGTGATCGAGGCTGGCACTCATGACATTGCCCTGAAACCACGTGAGGCCGTGCGGGCGCAGCGACGAGCCGAGCAGGTTCATGTCAGAGGCATAGGCGAGAAGACAGTGCTGCATCTGCGGCCCCTGCCCCTTCGCGGCCTCCATTCGAAACCACAGGTGATTACGGTCACTAGCTTTCTCGGGCGTAAAGAAATCGCGGGGAGCAACCTCGCGCAGTTCGATGGGGCGCTCGCGCAGAAAATCGTCACGGTATTTTTCTGGGATATTGGCCACATGCGCCTCGCGCAATTCGTCGCGGTTGGGCCACTCCTCGGGTGATCCGACCTCGGGCATTTTATGCTGATAGTTCCAACCTTCCTCGTCCACGTGAAACGATGCGGAGAGGTTGAAGATCTGTTTTCCATGCTGGATCGCCACCACACGGCGGGTCGTGAAGCTGCCCCCGTCGCGCGCGCGGTCGACCTGATAGATAACGGGGATTTTTGGATCCCCCGGCCTGATGAAATAGGCATGCAGCGAATGGCACAACCGGTCCGGTACGGTGCGGTAAGCTGCCATGAGCGCCTGTGCAATAACGTGGCCCCCGAAGATGCGGGTCGTCGTCTCGCCGCCCGATCCGACCCCGCGAAACAGGTCGACCTCAAGTTGCTCGATGTCGAGAAGCTCCAGCAGTTGATCAGCGGCAGTGCTCATATCGGGGCTCTCAGGTTCTGGCCCGTGCATCCGCATAGGCGATGAAGAAATCGAAGCTGTCGGGGTTGGCCATGCTGTCACGGTTCACCACAGTCGCCGAGTCCCCTCCCAACAACAGCTTTTTCACTGGAACCTCAAGCTTTTTACCCGAAAGAGTGCGCGGAATCTGCGCCACTTCAACGATTTCGTTTGGAATGAAACGGGCGGAAACACCGGTACGAATGGCGCCGTTGATCTTTTCTTTCAGGGTGTCATCGAATGAAACGCCAGGTGCAGGCACCACGAACAGTGG
>JAGXHD010000219.1 GCA_024636395.1 Sulfitobacter sp. | reverse complement strand
GCGCTCTTGCGCCTCGTCAGCGCCGTGCTGGTCGAGATCGACGAAAAATGGGCCTCCGAAACGAAGGCCTACATCAAGTGGGAATGCCAGGATGCATGACCCGATCTTAGAAGAATTTCCAGACAACGGGTTGCTCAATCCATTTTGCGCTGCCCTTTGGCTCACTTTTACTCTGCCGTTGACAACGGGGCCTCCTTGAAAAAAGAGGAGGAGTGCGATGAAACTCGTCTCACGATTTGAAGCGGCATCCCGCAGCACGGCAGAATTGCACGGACTACTGACCAAAGCGTTCAACGCCTTTGCAACAGCTCCGCGCGGTAGCGATCAGCGCCGCGATGCACTGGCATCGATGCGCAATATCGAGGATGAACTGGCAACCCGTGTGCCAAGCATCTGATCTCTTGCGGCTGGCCACTCGGTCAGCCGCATTTTTTTGACAGCCGGTTGCGCGTCGTTTAGGCATTCATGATCTTCAGATCATATTTTGGATTTATGCGCCATGGATCATAATCGTGTTTTATGCTCTACAGATCATATTGACATTTTATGACTTAAGGATCATACTAACTCTAAGGAGTCACAGATGAAAAACCTGGCACGCACACCAAATGATATCGGGCACGCCATCCGCCAAGCCCGCAAGGCAAAAAAGCTGACGCAGAAAGAGCTCGCTGAGCGCAGCGGCGTCTGGCAAGAGACAATTTCCAAGGTAGAGAACGGCCTGCCGGGCACCAAGCTGGAAACCGTCTTCGATATCTTTGCCGCGCTCGATCTGGAAATTCAGGTGCAGAACCGCAGCAAGGGCTCACTCGAGAGCTTCGAGGACATCTTTTAAGATGGGACGCAAACGAAGCTATCCGCCGCTAAATGTCTTTTTGAATGCGCGCCATGTTGGCCAGCTCCTGCGCGAAAGCACGGGCGCGATCAGCTTTGTCTATGATCAAGACTGGCTGGCATGGGAGCACCGACTGCCTGTGTCCCTGTCGCTTCCCCTGCGTGAAGATCGGTATGTCGGCGCGCCCGTCATCGCCGTCTTTGAAAACTTACTACCGGATAATGACGGTATCAGGCGGCGCGTTGCCGAGCGCGTTGGCGCAGCGGGCACGGATGCCTATAGCCTGCTGAGTGAAATTGGCCGCGATTGCGTAGGCGCGCTTCAATTCTTGCCGGACGGCGAAGAGCCGCAAGCCGCTGACAATCTCACCGGTCATCCGGTCAGCGAGACGGACATCGAAGCGCTGCTGGGTGAGCTGGACGTCGCCCCGCTCGGCATCAGAAAAGAAAAAGACTTCCGGATATCGGTGGCTGGCGCGCAGGAAAAAACCGCCCTGCTCTGGCACGACGGCAAGTGGATCGAGCCCTCGGGCACCACACCCACAACGCACATTATCAAACCGCAGATCGGGCGGCTCCCGAACGGCATGGATTTATCAAACAGCGTCGAGAATGAGTATCTGTGCCTGAAACTGATGGAAGGCTTTGGCCTACGCGCCGCAAATGTCGAAATGGCCAGCTTCGGCGCGCGCAGGGCTCTAGTTATCGAGCGGTTTGACCGGCTCTGGACGAGAGATGGTCGCCTCATCCGCCTGCCGCAAGAAGATTGCGCGCAAGCCCTATCAGTGCCGCCGACACAGAAATACCAGAACGAAGGCGGGCCAGGTATCGCGGAGATCATGGGGCTCTTGCTCGGAAGTGACGAGCCCACGCAAGATCGGCTAGATTTCTTCAAAGCCAACATCTTGTTCTGGCTGAGCGGCGCGACCGATGGCCATGCCAAGAATTTCAGCCTTGCCTTGCTACCAGGTGGACGCTTTCGGATGACGCCGTTCTATGACGTGCTGACCGTCCAGCCCAGCGTTGATGACGGCCAAGTACAGCGCAAGGATTTCAAACTGGCGATGCGCTTTGGCAAATCCAATCACTACAAGGTCGGCGATATCATCGGGCGACATATCATGGAAACTGGCGTCCAGTCTGGTCTATCGCGCAAGGCAGTGGGCACGCTCTTTGAAAACATCCACGCATCGGCAGAAGCCGCGATGGACAAGACTTTCTCTGCGCTTCCCGCAGGATTTCCAGAAGTGCTTGTCACTTCGATCCGCAGCGCGGTCTTGGACCGGCTGCGCCACCTCAAACCTTAAGCACGCGATCAAGGTTTACCTGAAAAGCGTTTTGCTCAACTTGATTGAGCAAAACCGCATAAATCCAAACCATGGATTTCTCGCCCGCCAAATGGCGGGCGAAATTTTCTGGCAGTGGAGGCGCCTTATGCGGTGACTCCTTTCTGCTTCTCTTCCTCAATCACAGGCTGGCAACCTTGAAGGAAATCAGCGGCGCGCTGCGCATGGGCGGCAGCGGAAAAGATCGCCCGCTTGTCCTCCTTCAAGACCTTCAACCAGCTTTGAATATAGGCTGCATGATCGCTGCGCACCTCTGGCGTCAATTCCAGATCAGCACAAAAAAATGCTGCGCCCAGCTCGGCAACAAGTTCCTCGCGCGCATATCCTTCATCCCCCCATTTCTTGCGCCCAAATTCACGATCAAGACGGCTCTTGTGCTTCGTCCAGTGCGTGAGCTCATGCGCCAATGTTGCATAGTACGCTTCAGGACTACGAAACGTTTCGAAATGTGGCATCTGCACATGATCACTGCCGCCTGCGTAGTGGGCAGAGTTGCCGCCGTGCCGGATATCAGCGCGGGTGTGACCAAAAAACTCTTCGGCATGATCGATCTGCAAAGCTGGATCAATGATCGGCTCGGGCTTAGTATAGTAGTGTTCCGGCAAGCCTTCGATCTGATCGACATTGAAAACGCTATAGCCTTTCATAAACGGAATTTTCCGCTCTTCGTCCTGCCCGTTCTCGCCCTCCTCGGTCTTGGTGATAGTGTTGGCGTACACCCCCTGCTGATGGTGACTGATCCGCCCTACGGCGTGGAATATGACCCGTCCTGGCGCAACCAGGCGGGCGCGGCCAAGACCAAGCGCACCGGCAAGGTCTTGAATGACGACCGTGCAGACTGGCGCGAGGCTTGGGCGCTGTTCCCTGGCGACGTGGCCTATGTCTAGCATGGCGCGCTGCATGCCTCGACCGTGGCGGAAAGCCTGGCGGCGGATGGGTTCGCCGTGCGGTCGCAGATCATCTGGGCCAAAGACCGCCTTGTTCTAAGCAGGGGCGACTATCACTGGCAGCACGAACCCTGCTGGTATGCGGTCAAGAAGACCGGCAAGGGCCACTGGGCCGGTGACCGGAAACAAACCACGCTGTGGCACATCTCTGGCAAGGACCAGGACGCGACCACCGTGCACGGCGCCCAGAAGCCGGTCGAATGCATGCGCCGCCCGATCCTGAACAATTCCAGCCCGGGTCAGGCGGTGTTTGAACCCTTCATGGGATCTGGCACCACGCTGATCGCGGCGGAAACCACCGGGCGCGTCTGCTTCGGCATCGAGTTGAACCCGGCTTACGTCGATGTGGCCATCGAGCGCTGGCAGCAATTCACCGGTGCCAATGCCGTTCTGGCGGAAACGGGCGAAACCTTCGCCGAGCTGAAGGCGAAGAGGCTCGCTGCATGAACGCGCCCCTGCTGCCGGGCCGGATCGAGCATTGGCCCCTTGCGCGGCTCAAACCATATGCCCGCAACGCCAAGACCCACGACGCTGATCAGGTCGCGAAGATCGCCGCCAGCATGGCCGAGTTCGGCTGGACGGTGCCGGTGCTGGTGGCGGCCGACGGGGAATTGATCGCTGGCCATGGTCGCATCCTGGCCGCCGCTCATCTGGGACTGACCGAGGCCCCGGTCATCATTCTGGGCCATCTGACCGAGGCGCAGCGCCGGGCCTATCGCATCGCCGACAATAAATTAACCGAGCTGGGCGGCTGGGACGAGGCGCTGCTGCTGCAGGAATTGCAGGCGCTGCTGGCCGAGGATTTCGACCTTGGGCTGATCGGGATCCCCGAGGATGAACTGGACGCTCTGCTCGCAGAGGCCGATGACCGCCCGGCGATTTCTGACGATGCCGCCGATGCCATTCCCGAGCCACCCACTGAGCCGATCACCAAGCCGGGCGACATCTGGGCGCTGGGCAAGCACCGCCTCTGCTGTGGCGACGCCACCGATCCGGCCGCTGTTGCCAGGCTGATGCAGGGCGAACAGGTCACTCTGATGTTCACCTCGCCACCATACGCCCAGCAGCGCGACTATGGCGCGGCAAGGGAAAAGGTCGGCGATTGGGACGCGCTGATGCAGGGCGTGTTTGCCACGGCACCGGTCACCGCCGAAGCGCAGCTGCTGGTCAACCTCGGCCTGGTGCATCGCGACAGCGAATGGCAGCCCTATTGGGAAGGATGGGTGGAATGGATGCGCGCCTCTGGTTGGCGACGGTTTGGCTGGTATGTCTGGGATCAGGGGCCGGGCTTGCCGGGCGACTGGAACGGCCGCCTGGCCCCGTCACACGAGTTCATTTTCCACTTCAACCGCGCGCCCCGCAAACCGCACAAGACCGTCCCGTCCAAGCACGCGGGCGAGGTCCTCGGCGGCGGTGGGCTGCGCGGGGCCGACGGCACCGTCCACGCCAAGACCGGAACCGGCAACGCGATCCAGAGCCACCGCATCCCCGACAGTGTTTTCCGCATCATGCGCCATAAGGGCGGGCTGGGTGCCGCCGGATCGCACCCGGCGGTGTTCCCCGTGGCGCTGGTCGAGGCGGTGCTGGCGGCGTTTTCGGATCCGGGTGACCTGATCTATGAACCCTTCTGCGGCTCTGGCACCCAAATCGTTGCCGCTGAGCGCGCTGGGCGGCGGTGTTTCGCGATGGAATTGGACCCGGTATACTGCGACGTCGCGGTGCGGCGGTGGGAGATGGCAACGGGGAGAAGCGCGAACCGATCCTCGCCTGATGAGGTGGCGGCATGAAGCATGCCCGCACTATGTCGCTCGCCGAGTCCGTGGCAAATGTCGTGTTGGGCTATGGCATCGCCTTGGTGAGCCAAATACTGCTATTCCCGGTTTTCGGCATGCACATGACCCTCGCGCAGAACCTGAAGCTGGCCGGTGCTTTCACCATCATCTCTATCTGTCGTTCCTTCGCCCTGCGGCGCCTGTTCGAGGCGATCCGAGTGCGCGGCGACAAATGACAGCCGCCGCCCGGTTGGGGCGGCGGTGCGTCACAGTCGGGGAAGGTGCGGGTCATGCCGCAGGCAATCGATACACCCTTCCCCGCGCATCGTCCTTTTCCGAGCTGACCTCGAGGCCCAGCTTCTTCTTCAGTGCTCCGGCCATCGCGCCGCGAACCGTGTGCGACTGCCAGCCTGTGGCCGTCATGATCTCCTCAATCGTCGCTCCATCGAGCGCGCGCAGCATGGCAATCAACGTGGCTTGCTTGGTGCCAGTGCGCAGCTTCGGCTGAGTGGCAGCAGGCAATATCGGCGCGGACATCTTGGCAGCATGTTCACGGATCGCGACCACAGTCTTCGCCACCACCGGCTCGATACCGATGGCCAGCAGCCCTACGTCGGTCACCACCAGCGTCGTGCCGTGCCCATCTCCGGTTTCGCGCCAGAGCGGCTCGCCGCGCCGCAGGTTGGCGTCGACCTCCTGCAGCCAGCCATGTTCGATCATCTTGGTCACGGCCATCTTCGCCGCAGCACCAGCCAGCCCTTTGGGCAGCGGCAGGGCGATGTTTTCGGGGCGCTGGGCCCCGGCGCTGAGAATAGTGGTCTGGGTTTCGGTCAGCTTGGTCATGGTGGGTTCCTCCTACTGATCGTTGGCGGCAAGGAAGGCGGTGATGCGCGACATCAGGTCGTTGTGGCCGTCGGCGTCCGTGCCGATGATCACGTCGCCATCATGGTCGCGGTCCAGATCGGCGATCTCGCGCAGCAGGGCGATGGCGTTGTCGCAGGCGACGAGGCGTTCGGCCTCCCACGCGGCGGTGATCGCGTCCTGTTCGCTCTGGTGGCGCTGGGCGGGATCAAGCGGCATGTTCACCCTCCTTGAAGGCGCTGTCGGTGATCTGGCGCAGGAGGCTGGCATAGTGGTTCAGGGTGCCGACGTCGCCCCAGTTGATCTCGTCAGGGTGGGTATCGAAATGGTCGTCGCTCAGGGCTTTCAAGCGCTCCAGCATCGCGTCGATCTGGACCTTGGTGGTCATGAAGGCGTCGAGGGCTTTGGTGTTGTCAGTGGGCGCGCGGCGGGTGGTAATGGCGGGATCTCCGTGGGTGAGTTGCATCGTTTTCGTGTAATCAGCATCGCTCTGCTGGAAGAAGAAGTGTAGGTAAATCCAAGCAATATCAGTGCTTTCTGATTATACTTTGCCCGTATCGGTTTGCGGCGCGACATGCACCCACTGGCAGCCGTTCCACATGTAAAGGTGGGGGAATTCCAGCGTTGGGCGCGGTAGGATGC
>JAGXHD010000218.1 GCA_024636395.1 Sulfitobacter sp. | reverse complement strand
TCATCCGCCACGATGAAGTCCGCCCCCTTTTGCTTGGACGCCTCCACGGCAGGGGTCGCCCCCTTACCCAGACGCGCGGCCAGCACCTCGCGCCAGCCGCCCTCCGTCAAGTCCGGGTTCTGCTCCGAACCGGACAGGGCAAACTCCTTCTCGATGATCTTTTGCGTGAGAATAAACCAACTGTGCTCGCCCACACTCAGGATGCGCCTGAGCGTGCCCAGGGTGTCGAAGCCGGACATAAAGGGCGCTTCCATCCGGTCGCCCCGCGCGTCAAACCACATCGACGAGGGGCCGGGCAGCGCCCGGATGCCGTGGTTGGGCCAGATAGGATCGTGGTTTTGCAGGCCCTCGCAGTAGTGCCACATGCGGTTCTCGTTGATCATCCCCGCGCCTACTCTGGCCGCAATCCCCTGCATCCGGCTGTCCACGTAATCCGGCACACCCGCCGCCACCATGACTCTTGGCGCTTTGCCAAGTCGCGCGGGCCAGTGCTTGCGCACAAGGGTATGGTTGCCACCGATGCCGCCCGTTGTGACAATCACGGCTTCGGCACGGTTCTCCAAGGTACCTGTGATCTTACGTGAGGTCGATTGCCCGCGCGGGGCGCGCGTCTGTTCGAGCACGTCGCCGGTCCCACCCTTGATAGCGCCGTTCTCCACGATCAGCCCACTGGCGCGGTGGCGGAACGCCAGTTTGAGCCACCCGACTGCAGCGTAGCGCACCAACAGATCGGCCAGCGGCTTCACCACGCCTGTCCCGGTCCCCCAAGTGATGTGGAAGCGCGGCACCGAACTGCCGTGCCCCCCGGCGCCCGCCCCGCCCCGCTCGGTCCTGCCCACGACAGGAAACCACCGCATTCCCAGCCCATGCAGCCAGCCCCGCATATCACCCGCCGCAAACTCGACAAACCGCTCAGCCCAGAGACGCGGGTTGGCATCTTCCGCCCGGTCGAATTGCGCCGAGCCCTGCCAATCGTTCCAGGCAAACTCAACGCTATCGCGGACGCCGAGGCAGCGCTGCTCAGGCGTGTCGGCCATGAAGAGGCCACCCAACGACCAGAAAGCCTGTCCACCGAGGCTTTGCGGCCCAGCATGATCCAGCATCAGGACGCGCCGGCTCCGCAGTATCGCCTCATGGGCGGCGGTCATCCCGGCCAGCCCCGCGCCGATGACGATCACATCGGGTGAAAATTCTCCCATCACATACCCTTATCTACTCACAGCCACGCTATACGCAGCAGCGGTATTCTGTCGAGTGGCGCTGGACCCGTCAGAGCGAAGGCCCGCCCAGATCCTTCCTGCAGCTCCGCGGCGGTCCTTTGGTTGCGGTGAAAGCTTCGGCCCCGCAAGCTGCACAGCGGTACATACGCAGGCTGCCTTTGTCGCCGCTGCGATCCTGCCGCCAGCGGCAGCCGCGCAGACCACGATTGCGCCACGCAAAATAGGCGACAGCGCCAAATATGATCGGTGCAAAGATGAGCAGCATCAGGTCGCCTGCACCTCCATAGCCCACAGATGCGGGCGCTGGCGCGATCGCGCGATAAAGGCTGCACCATTGCCCCAGCCCTGCCATCCTGCCTGCGGCTCGTTCTCGATCTGCATTACGAAATCCCAAGTATCGCCCGTGGGCGCATAGTCCCACCACGGCTCTGACTGCACGGTAGCAGGCCAGCCGCCCAGCTTCGTCTGTGTCAAGGTCCGGCACCAGTCATAGGCATAGACGTCGTTGGCGTCGGTATCGATCACCTGCCCGGCCAGCTCATGGTTCGCATAATCCTGCTGCACCTCGGCCCATACGCCCCGCTGGGGGACAAGCGGGCTGGCGTGTGCGGGAGCTCTTGGGATGCGTAAATTTTCCAGCGTTGCGTAGCTGCGCAGCGCCCATGTGGCCGCTTCATCAGGCCTGCGGGTATCGCAGATCTGCATCGGCGCAGTCATATGATCGGGCGATATAAAAACAGTGATCACTGCCAAGTCGCGCAAGGCCTCGGGCACGAAAGGCGCTTGCGTAAGGTTGATCTGGCACAGTGGCCACATCGGCGTGCCTTTATGGGCAGGCCATGCCTCGGCTCGCTGCCCGAGACGAACCGCGCCAAACATCGTCTCTAGCGGGTCGATATTGGCAGGCTTGGCAAATATCAGCGGCGCGCAGGGCCGCTCTAACGCGAGGCGAAGATCCGGCTCCGCCAGAGGCCCCACTAAAATGGGCGGCCGCGCAGTTTTTTGCGCGCCGCCCATCAGGTTTTTCAGCCAGCCGAACATGGCGCGGGCTTAAACTGTCCGCTCGACCATCAGCTTCTTGATCTGGCTGATCGCCAGCGCAGGGTTCAGGCCCTTCGGGCAGGTCTTCGCGCAGTTCATGATCGTGTGGCAGCGGTAGAGCTTGAACGGATCCTCAAGCTCGTCCAGCCGCTCGCCGGTGCCCTCGTCGCGGCTGTCGATGATCCAGCGGTAGGCATGCAGCAGCGCTGCGGGTCCGAGGTAGCGGTCGCCGTTCCACCAGTAGCTGGGGCACGATGTCGAGCAGCAGGCGCACATGATGCACTCATAGAGGCCATCGAGCTTCGAGCGGTCCTCGATCGACTGCTTCCATTCCTTCGCGGGGGCGGGTGTTTCGGTTTCCAGCCATGGCTTGATGGAGGCGTGCTGGGCGTAGAAATGCGTGAGGTCAGGGATCAGATCCTTCACCACTGGCATGTGCGGCAACGGATAGATCTTCACCACACCTTTGACTTCGGCCATACCGTAGGTGCAAGCAAGCGTGTTGATCCCATCGATGTTCATCGCGCAGGAG
Organism: Sulfitobacter sp.; assembly: GCA_024636395.1. Taxonomy (GTDB): domain Bacteria; phylum Pseudomonadota; class Alphaproteobacteria; order Rhodobacterales; family Rhodobacteraceae; genus JAGXHD01. The sequence continues at coordinate 2,298 of JAGXHD010000218.1, read as the reverse complement.
CCGCAAATCCCCTCCCGGCACGAACGGCGGAAGGTCAGCGTAGGGTCAATCTCGTTCTTGATCTTGATGATGGCGTCCAGCACCATCGGGCCGCAGGTGTCCATATCGACGAAATACGTGTCGACAGAGGGGTTTTTGCCATCGTCGGGGTTCCAGCGGTAAATGTGGAACTCCTTGAGATTGGTCGCGCCCTCGGGCTTCGGCCAGGTCTTGCCGCTGGTCATGCGGGAGTTTTTGGGGAGCGTCAGTTGTACCATGATGCTGTTCCTTTTGGTCAGTCGGCGAAAGCGCCGTTTAATTCAGAATATCTTTTCTGTCAGATCGTCATCGGCGCGCGGGTGCGCAGACAGTTTTGTGTTTCGGGCCGCGCGAGCACGCTGCGCACCACGGCGACGGTGGTCTCATCTACACCCACCAGCGATGCACCAGCCAGTTCGCGCACTTCGACGGCTTGGGCATTCTCGATCACGCAGCCGGTAAAGGCCTCGATCAGCGGTTTGGGCACCTGCGGAAAATTAATAGCAATGACTTGGGTCACGGCAGAGGTCGCGGCTCTGCGCCCCGTCCGGTCGGTCGCGTCCGTCACGCGGTCGGAGGCGCTTTGCACTTCCGCGCAGCCCGCAAGCCCCGCACAGGCAATCAGTATCAATGCTCGGATCATAGGGTTGCCGCCTCTCTAGGGGGTAGGTGCAGGTGAAGCTTCGATGTCTCGGCCAATGTGGCCAGACGCTCCGCATCCTGTTCGAAATGGGGCATAAGACGCTCCATGAAGCGCAGATCGTGGGCGGCGGTCCACATCAGCATCTGGTATTCCAGATCGTAGGCCATTTCCGCATCGCGCGAGACTGAGCCAAGCTGGTCCACATCCGCGACCCGGTCCTGGAACGAGGATCCCCCCCCGTATCGCTGCACCTTGCCCCGTTCCATATCCCGTTCGGGCAATCCCAAGCTGCGCAGGATCCGCCCGCGGTAGCCCTCCGACTGCATCCAATCGTCATAGCAAATCGCGATCACACCGGCTGCATCTACCACACGATCAAGCCCCTGCACGTAAGTCGCGAAGGCCAGCGCCATGATCCGCATCCTGTCAGTGGCGCCAAATCCCTCGTTTTTCTTGATTTTCGCCAAAAGCGAGGCTGCCCAGTTGAGAAAGCTGCGATAAATGATGACCTGATGGGCGAAATGCGCATCGCGGAACCCATCACTCGCCTTTTGCGTCACGCCAGGCGCCTGTGGCATCCGGTCTTCGTAAGAGACGATCACCATCGGCGCTGCGCCCGCCTGCGCGATCCGCTCGACATCCTTGATGTCGTGGTGCGGCAACACCTCGCGTGCGGCCCCGTAAATATCGAGCGATCCATAGGCAGAGAGCGGGTTTTTCCCGAACTTGCAATTGTTGTAGAATATGCCGCCCGTCGCCGCCTCTGGCGCATTGCGCATCAGCCAGTCGATGATGGCATGATTGCCGGAGCGGCGCATACCGAACACCTGCAGGGCGAAGACGGGAGAGATACCCGCCCGCGACCATGCCGTGCCTGCCTGCGCCGCCACGTTCATGCTTAATATACCCGTGCCTTCGGCGCGATTTTCTTGAGATCGATCCCGCCTTCGTTATGGCTGGTCAGCGGCTGCAAATGCACGCCACGGAAGCCAAGGCTCGCCTCGTTGCCCTTGAACCAGATCAGCGAGTGCTTGCGCCAGTTCTCATCATCGCGGTTCGGGTAGTCCTCATGCGCGTGTGCGCCTCGGCTTTCCTTACGCGCCGCTGCAGCGGTGATCGTGGCCACGGCATTGGGCATCAGGTTGGTAAGCTCCAGCGTTTCCATCAGGTCGGAGTTCCACACCAGCGAGGTATCGGTTACCTTGATATCGCTGAGCTTGCCCGCAACACCCTTCATCTTCTCCTCGCCCTCGGCCAGCGTCTTGTCGGTGCGGAACACCGCTGCATCTGCCTGCATGGTCTGCTGCATCTCAAGGCGCAGCTCGGCCGTGGGCACATGCCCTTTGGCATAACGCAATCCGTCAAAGCGTGAGAACGCCGCCTCGATCGAGCGCTTGCTCGGCGTCGGAACAGCAGCCTTGGGGTCTACGATCTGCGCCGCGCGAATAGCCGCAGCACGCCCGAATACCACAAGATCGATGAGCGAGTTGGAGCCCAAACGGTTCGCACCATGCACGGATGCACAGCCCGCCTCGCCCACAGCCATCAGACCGGGAGAGACATTGTCGGGCTTGTCTTTGGTCGGTGCCAACACTTCGCCCCAATAGTTGGTCGGAATACCGCCCATGTTGTAGTGC
>JAGXHD010000217.1 GCA_024636395.1 Sulfitobacter sp. | reverse complement strand
GGGGCAGACCGTCGTCGAGGCGACCAGCGGCAACACCGGCATCGGGCTGGCCATGGTTTGCGCGCAGAAGGGTTATCCGCTGGTCGTGACCATGGCCGACAGCTTCTCGGTCGAGCGGCGGCGCCTGATGCGGATGCTGGGGGCCAAGGTGGTGCTGACCCCGCGCGCACAAAAGGGCACGGGTATGTATATGAAGGCCGCTGAACTGGCTGAAAAGAATGGCTGGTTCCTTGCACATCAGTTCGAGACCGCCGCCAATGCCGACATTCACGAATCCACTACGGCGCGTGAGATCATCAATGATTTTGAGGGCGACAGGCTGGATTACGTGGTGACCGGCTACGGGACGGGCGGCACAGTTGCGGGGCTTGCTCGCGTGCTGCGTAAGGAACGCCCGGAGACAAAGATCATCCTGAGTGAGCCGGCGAATGCCCCTCTGATCGCAAGCGGCGTGGCGCAGGCGCGCGGTACTGATGGCTCCCCCGCTGTCAGCCACCCCGCATTCGAGCCTCACCCAATTCAGGGCTGGACGCCCGATTTCATTCCGTTCGTGCTGCAGGAGGCACTGGACAATGGCGGCTATGACGACCTGATCGCAGTGTCTGGCACGGATGGCATTGCATGGACAAAAAAGCTCGCGGCACGCGAAGGCATCCTGACGGGGGTCTCGGGCGGGTCCACCTTTGCCGTCGCCATGCAGATCGCGAAACAGGCGGTAAAGGGCGCCGTGATCCTCGCCATGCTGCCCGATACCGGCGAGCGTTATTTGTCGACCCCCTTATTCGAAGACATTCCCGAAGACATGGACGACGAAGAGCGCGCGCTGTCGAACTCGACGCCCGGATACCGGATGGCGGCGGAATGACAAAGGCCGTCAACCCAACAGCAAGAGGACATGATTCAATGTTTGAAATAAATCATTTCGCAATCACGGCGAGCATTGCGGCGTCACTTGCCGCGCTCTTGGCGTCTGGCGCAGACGCAGAGACCGCTGACGAAAAAATCTTACGCGCCAAGATGGCAGCTCCGCCTGATATCACCGAAAAAGCAACGTTTCTCGACCTTGACGGGTCGCTCCTACAGGAGGGAACAAACGGCTGGGTCTGTTTCCCTGGCGTCCCCCTGATACCGGGCGATACTCATCCAATGTGCAATGACGCCGTCTGGATGAAGTGGATCGCGGCAGTATCCTCTGAGGGCGCATTTTCAACCGAGGTGGTCGGAATATCCTACATGCTGGCGGGCGACGCGATGGTGAATAACGCAGATCCGATGGCCACGGACCAAGATGATGGCGGGATCTGGGTTCAGGAGGGCCCGCATCTCATGATGCTTTTCCCGAACCGGGAGATGGTGGCAAGCCTGCCACACGATCCCTACGCTGGCGGTCCCTATATCATGTGGGGCGATACGCCTCTCTGGCATGTGATGGCTCCGATCGAGGCGAAAGCCGCTGCGAAATAAAGTGGTAGATCAACACCTTCATCAATGGAGTAATCACGATGCAACTCTACATGATACGCCGCCCCAGTGCGTGGGCCGATCAGGCCGAACTGGAAAAGACGGCGGAGATATCGGCGCGCATCGGCAATGAGGACATGCCCGACAAGGTGCGCTGGATACGCTCGTATGTCATCAACGAACCTGACGGTCGGCTGGGCACCGCCTGCGTCTACGAGGCGGTGGACGAGGACGCACTGCGCGAACATGCCCGATGTGTCGGCATGCCAGGAGATGACATCGTGCCAATCAGCACCACCGTTGTGATGCGTCCGGATCCGGGGTGAGAGATGATTTTAGCGAGGTCTCAAACAGGCTCACCCACGCATTTAACGGATGGTAGTGCGATGACCTATGACGATTTTCGAGCGGGTGAGTTGCAGGGGTGGGACGCCCGGGCCAATACATATGAGACCGCAACGGCGAGGGCGACGGTGCAGTCGATACCCGATCTTCTGGCGGCGGCGCGGGTCGCGCCTGGAAAGCGGCTACTTGATGTCTGCTGCGGACCGGGCTTCGCGGCCGGCGCGGCGGCGGCATTGGGTGTAGAGGCGCACGGCGTCGATTTCGCGCCAGGGATGGTGCGGGCGGCGCAGGCGCGATTTCCTTGTGTGACCTTTGTTGAGGGTGACGCGGAAAACCTCCCTTTTGACGATGCATCCTTTGATGTGGTGGTCTGCAATTTCGGCGTCAACCATGTGACGGATCCCGTCAGGGCAGCGCGAGAGGCCTATCGCGTCCTCGGTCCTGATGGATATTACGCCTACAGCGCCTGGCTGCCGCCAGAACAAAACCCGGCGTTCAAATTGATTTTTGGCTCCGTTGGTACCTATGCCGACATGAGCGCCGCACCGCCTGCTCCGGATCAGTTTGCGCTGGCCTGCACGGAAGGGGCCCGGTTCCTAACCGATATTGGCTTCATGGAAATCGCGCACCGGACTGTGCAGGGAATACTGTGCGCACCCGCCAGCGGCCTCTTTGATTACCTCATGCGCTGGAGCGTACGGATGCCACTGATCGTCCAGAACCAGAGCGAAGCCGTGCGTGAGAAGATTCGCAAGGCGATCGAAACCGAGGCGCGCGCATTCATCGTCGGGGATGAAATTCGCATTCCGTTACTCAGCATAGTTGTATCAAGCCACAAGGGAGAGGTGGCATCATGAGAGTCCCGGTCAAGGAGGAGAGCCTCGACCCCGTTGACTGGGACGGCATGCGAACGCTGGCTCACAGAATGGTGGATGATGCCATCGCCCGCCTGAAAGGGTTGCGCGACGGCCCGGTCTGGCAGCCGATGCCGAGGGCTGAGCGCAACGGCTTTGATATCGCTGTGCCGAGCGGGCCGGAACCACTGGACGCCATTTATGCCGATATCAGGGCAAAGCTCTATCCCCATGCCATGGGCAATATCCATCCCCGGTTCTGGGCATGGTACATGGGGGCGGGCTGCTTTACCGGTGCCCTGGCGGACTTTCTGGCGGCAATTGATGGATCGAACCTTGGCGGCGGAGATACTGCCGCCAACGCGGTAGACCACCAGGTCATCGAGTGGCTGCGCCAGCTGATGGGATTTCCTGACGACGCCAGTGGGACGCTGGTTGCCGGTGGGTCGATGGCCAATATCATCGGGCTGACGGCAGCGCGCAACGCCATGGCCGGGGTCGACCTGCATCAGATGAGCATCGCCGATATGCCCCAACCGCTTCGCTTTTATGCCTCGGATCAGGTGCACAACTGCCATCAGAAGGCGATGAACCTGCTGGGCCTTGGCAGCAAGGCGTTGGTCAAAATCGAAAGCGATGCCGTGTTTCGTATGGACCTCGGGGTCCTTGAAACCGCTGTCGCACAAGACCGCGCACGCGGTCTTCGCCCGGCCTGCGTCATCGCCACGGCCGGATCGACCAATACCGGTTCGATTGATCCGCTGGAAGCGATTGCCAATTTTTGCGCGCGCGAAGGTCTGTGGCTACACATCGACGGCTGCATCGGGGCGCCACTCCGTCTCTCACCCGAATACAGAAAGCTGGTCGCAGGGCTTGACCGGGCGGATTCGCTGGCGCTGGACCTGCACAAGGGATTGCACGCCCCATTCGACGTTGGCTGCGCGCTGATCCGCGACCGAAAGCTGCACCGGGCGACCTTTGCCGAAAGCGCAGAATACCTGCAGGTCGCAAGCCGTGGTCTTGCTGCGGCCGAATTCCTACATGACTATGGCCCCGAGACAACACGGAGCTTCCGAGCGCTCAAAGTCTGGATGATGTTGCGGCATCATGGGGTGGAAAAATTTGGTCACCTGATCGATCAAGGCATTAGACAGGCGCATTATCTGAAAGAGCTGATTGAACGAGAGGATTGCCTCGATCTGTTGGCACCGGTGGCCATCGACATTGTATGTTTTCGTCACGATCCAGGTGGCATGGATGAAGCAACCCTCCGCATTCACAACACCGAAATCATGCTGCGCCTTCAGGAAACCGGCGTGGCCGTCATCACTGATACGACAATCCGAAACCGGCACTGCTTGCGCGTCGCAATCTGCAATCACCGGACAAGGAGCGCAGATCTTGACCTTCTTGTGAGTAAGGTTCTGCGCTTCGGTTCGGACCTTTCCCGGCAGATGTGAGTCACCAGCAAGCCTAAGCTGTTCCAGCACCACGTTCATCGACATCTTGCTTGTCTGGCCGAAGCCAGTGGACTGCCCCCATCGAGTGGTCCAGGTTAAGTGGTGCAGGGTCAGAAAGAACAAATCGTGTGTCAGTCATCAAGCAATCCGCGCAGCTTTTGAGAAACGCTCAATCTGTTCGATGTCGGGCGCTGAAGTGGGTTCAACCGCCACGAACGCGACACAATGGTCTTCGTGTTTTGTAGGTGGTTGCAGCGGCACCTGCCGGAAAATGATCCTTAGGTTGTCCGCATCCTTCGACGTCAGTACTAATCAGAGTATGGGCTGGTCGGGGAGGAGAGCGCCTTGTGCCAAAAAATGCATCGACGCTGACGCTTTTTCGCAACCAGACGTTCCGAATGCTCTGGATTGCGGCGCTTGCCTCGAATTTCGGAGGACTTGTGCAGGCCGTCGGGGCGGCCTGGATGATGACGTCGCTGACAGATTCTCAAAGCATGGTTGCGCTTGTGCAATCCTCTGTGACCCTGCCCATCATGATTTTTTCGCTTCTGGCAGGGGTGTTCGCGGATAACTTCGACCGCCGCAAGGTCATGCTCATCGCGCAAACCTTCATGTTAATCGTATCCGTCCTTCTTGCCATCATGGCCTATGAGGGGTGGCTGTCACCTTGGCTATTATTGGGTTTCACGTTTCTGATCGGGTGTGGCACGGCACTGCACAACCCATCTTGGCAGGCATCCATGGGCGATATCGTTTCGCGTGAGGAATTGTCGTCAGCGGTGTCACTCAACAGCATGGGCTTCAATCTCATGCGGAGCGTCGGGCCAGCGGTAGGTGGCGCGATTGTGGCCCTCGCCGGTGCTGCCGCTGCATTCACTGTGAACGCCTTCGGCTATATTGGCATCATCACGGCTCTTTGGTTCTGGAGGCCGTCCACCCCCCAGCGGCGTTTACCGCGTGAGCGTATGGGCAGCGCGTTTTCCGCAGGCCTCCGATATGTCGCGATGTCACCCAACCTGATCAAGGTGATCTTTCGCGGATCTATATTTGGCCTGTCTGCCATCGCGATCTTGGCACTCTTGCCGCTGATCGTCAAAGACGTGTTGCAGGGTGGGGCCTTTGTGTATGGCGTGCTGCTTGGCTGCTTCGGTTTGGGGGCAGTGGGCGGCGCGCTAATGAACGCCCGCCTGCGGGCCCGCTTTCAGAATGAGCGTATTACCCAAGCAGCCTTTGTCGCTTTCGCGACCAGCTGCATCATTTTGGGCATTAGCGGGAACTACATCTTTAGCGCCGCGGCGCTCCTGCTGGCTGGTGGCAGTTGGGTGATAGCCCTTTCATTGTTCAACGTGACAGTACAACTCTCTACTCCGCGATGGGTCGTCGGCCGAGCCCTTGATCTTTATCAGACCGGCGTTTTTGGCGGCATGGCCGGCGGCAGTTGGGCGTGGGGGTCGTTAGCTGAAAACTTCGGTGCGGATCGTGCCATGTTTGTGGCGGCGGCGCTGCTCATCCTTGGGGCTGTCGCAGGTATGAGGGTGCCGCTGCCGGACACCGACGATCTCAATCTGAACCCGCTCAATGCCTTCAAAGAGCCATCTCTGCGACTGGACCTAACACAGCGTAGCGGGCCGATCATGATCATGATCGACTACGAAATTGCCCAGAATAATGTGACCGAGTTTCTTGCTGTGATGAATGTGAGGCGACGCATTCGTCTTCGCGACGGGGCACAGCAATGGACGCTTTTGCGTGACCTTGAGAACCCGGATATCTGGACCGAGACTTATCATGTCCCAACTTGGGTCGAGTATGTCCGTCACCACGAGCGCCGGACTCGCGCGGATGCCGAGTCGTATGCGCGCCTACTGGCGCTACATCGAGGCCCGGGAAAACCAACGGTGCATCGCATGATCGAGCGACAGGCCATCTC
>JAGXHD010000216.1 GCA_024636395.1 Sulfitobacter sp. | reverse complement strand
GCGCAGGCCAGGCAGATGGCCGCCAAGATCGCCAAACTGCGCATCTTTCAGGACGATGCGGGTAAGATGAACCTTAGCTTGCGCGATATTGGCGGCAGCGCGCTGGTGGTCAGCCAGTTCACCCTTGCCGCCGACACGCGTAACGGCAATCGCCCCGGATTTTCCACCGCAGCGCAGCCGCAGGAAGGCGAGCGGCTCTACCAGCTCTTTACCGAGACGCTGCGCCACGAGGGTACCCGGTGCGAGACAGGCCGCTTTGGCGCGTCGATGCAAGTCAGCCTCGTCAATGACGGGCCGGTGACGATCTGGCTCGACGTGTGATAAACCACCAAGAGTTTTCCCCGAAAAACGCGTCCCACGATTTTTCTTGAGAAATCGCCTATAAGGCGAGCGGAATGCTTCGCAGGACTAAAAGAGCGGTTTCGGCAGGTTCTGCAGCACTGTCTTTTCGCCACTTTGTAGCCAGTTTGCATCCGCTGTGCAGCTCGATCTCGGCCCTTATACCGGGATGGCAGCTCAATATTCGCCTGGCACAAGGTCACGCATGTCATGTCCATGTCATGTCGACGCGCACCGTCACCTTGAACTGCAGCGCGCTCAAGGGTGCGGTCCATTTCATCTCGGCAGACACCTTCAAGGGCGAGTGCGCGCACTTGCCTGGACCGGGGCAGGACGCACCCAAGGATTTCTGCGGCAATCAGGCAACACTTGGCAGCGGCTTTTGCGCGTGCCACAGATCGCTCATGTGAACCCGCATCCTGACTGTCCCCACACTCCTGCCCAAGGCGCCGCTGATTTGTCTCTCCCCCTCGACGACACTCTTTTGCTGCTGCGCACTCTGATCGCCTTTCCGACGGTCTCGCAGGATAGCAACCTCGACATGATCGACTATCTGGCCGCCCGGCTCGAGGCGTCGGGCGCGCGGGTCGAGGTGATGCAGGATGCCTCAGGCGCCAAGGCCAACCTCTTTGCCACCATCGGCCCCGAGGGCGATGGCGGTATCGTCCTGTCGGGCCATAGCGACGTGGTGCCGGTGGCCGATCAGATCTGGGCGACGGACCCGTTTCAGATGCACGAGGCGGATGGCAAGCTCTATGGGCGCGGCGCCTGCGACATGAAGGGGTTCATCGCCGCCGCCGTCGCAATGGCGCCAACCTTCGCGCAGCGCATCGGGCGCCGTCCACTGCATTTCTCATTCACCTATGACGAAGAGACAGGGTGCATCGGCGCACGCGATCTGGCACAGGTCCTGACCGCGCGCGGCTTGAAGCCCGCGGTTGCCCTCATCGGCGAGCCGACGATGATGCGCGTGATCGAGGGCCACAAGGGTTGCTGTGAGTATTCGACGCGGTTCTCGGGCCTTGCCGGTCACGGCTCGGGCCCGGACCGGGGGGTGAACGCGGTGGAATACGCCGCGCTCTTCGTTGCGCGGCTCCTCGCGCTCAAGACCAAACTGCGCGCCCGCGCACCCTTTGGCAGCCGCTTTGATCCGCCCTGGACGACGATCAACACTGGCGCGCTGGTGGGGGGCGTGGCGCATAACGTCATTCCCTCGACGGCACAGGTCGATTGGGAAATGCGCCCCGTGCAGCATTCCGATTTCTCCCTCGTCAAGGATGACCTTCATCACTACTGCACCGACATCCTGCTGCCGGCGATGCGCGTCGTCTACCCGCAGGCGGATATCCAAACCGAAACCATCGGCGAGGTCGAGGGCCTGATCCCCGCAGAGGTATCAGAGGCGCGCGACATCATGATGGAGCTGACGGGCGCAAACGGCGCCGACGTCGTCCCCTTCGGCACCGAGGCGGGCATCTTTCAGACGATGGGCATGTCGGCCATCCTCTGCGGCCCCGGCTCAATCGAACAGGCGCACAAGGCCGACGAGTTCGTCACGATGGACCAGATGACCCAGTGCCTTGGCATGCTCGATCGGCTCAGCCTGAAAATGAAGGGCTACTGACAGATCAAACTCGGCGGAAGCGCAGGTAGTGCGGCACGCGCCCTTCGCGCAGCGCCTTTTGTTCGTACCGCGTCGGGATCCAGCCATCCCATGGTCGCCGCCAATCATCCGGTCCCTCGGCCAGCCAATCAAAGCCGCAGCGAGGCACCTCAATCAGCGTCTGGCGCACGTAATCCTCGATATCGGTCGCCACGCGCAGCTCAGCGCCCGGCCGCATCGCACGCGCCAGAGGCGCCAGATGCTCTTCGGTCACGAACCGGCGGCGATGATGCCGCGCCTTGGGCCAGGGATCGGGATAAAGCAGATAGGCCCGCCCAACCGATGCTTCTGGCAGCACGTCAAACAGATCCCGCGCGTCGCCGGGATGCACCCGCACATTGGGCGCATCCAACTTGCGCAGTTTGCTGAGCAGCATGGCGACGCCGTTCAAATAGGGCTCGCACCCGATCAAACCCACATCCGGCTCGGCCACCGCGATATGCGCCAGATGCTCGCCCCCGCCAAACCCGATCTCGATCCACAGATCGCGCTCCCCAAACAGCGCGCCAACATCCAGCTCGCTCCGGTCCGGATTGACGTCCCAGCCGATCGCGCCCGGCGACAGCCCCTCAAGGTCCGCATCCAGCACGTCCTCCTGCGACTTGCGCAGGGCCTTGCCCTTGAACCGGCCATAGAAGTTGCGCCAGGGCGCGCCCGATGGATGCTTGTCTGTGATCATGGCCGCAGGCTCTAGCGCGCCGTGCCCCTAGGTGCAAGATCGCCAAACCTGCCGCCCCTTTTCTTCTTGCAGGAAATATCCCCGCCGGCGGGGTATCCTATTGCCATGCGGAATCGATCAGTTGGCTTCAGGACGTCCCACGGGTTTAAACCTGCATTAACTCCAGTGCGTTACGTTTCCTACAAGGCCCCATCTGGGGTCGGAAATAGTTGTTACCTAGTGTTGACGGGAGGGTAGATATTATGCGGGCTGCGAACAAGCTGAAAGCACAGGAGGTGAAGAGCTTCCCACCAGGGAAATATGGGGATGGCGCCGGACTTTTGTTGCTGAAACGACCGGATGGTGGAGGTCAATGGTCGTATCGATACTCGCTTTGGGGAAGACGTAAGAGATGGGTTTAGGCTCAATGGCCGAAGTCACCCTTCGCGACGCGCGCATTGCTGCAGAAGAAGCACGGCGTGACCTGCGCGACGGTCTCGATCCTAGGAAACAGCGGCGCATCCGCCTCGGCCAGATCCGGCGCGTCGGCGACACGCTGCAATCAGTAACTGACGACGCCTATCAGTCACATAAGAAGACTTTGAAAAACGATGGCAGAGACGGCCGTTGGTTCAGTCCGCTGCGTATGCACGTGCTGCCTCTGCTTGGCAAGACGCCCATCGACCGTATTGATCAACATGATATCCGCGATGCTCTGGCACCAATGTGGGAGACGAAGACGGTCACGGCGCGCAAAGCTCTGTCTCGCCTCAAAACTGTTTGGCTACATGCGCTCGCGCTCGGATTCCAAGGCGACCTTCGTACTCTTGAAAATGCGAAGCTCTTGCTCGGACGAACAGAGCCGTCATCCAGTCACATTCCGTCGATGCCTTGGTCAGAAGTGCCGAATTTTTACAAGACCCTTGGCGAGTGCCAGGCGGAACTGGCCTTGCGCCTCTTGATCCTTACCGGCTTCCGAAGCGGATCCGTTCTCAATTTTGATTTTGACCAAGTCAAGGACGGCGACTGGGTGATCCCAGTTGAGCATTCAGCGTCACGGCAGGAAGAAGGTAGATCATCGGTTTGCCTATCTAGTGACCTACTGAGTTAAAGAAGCGAGAGTAGTCTCCCTCGTTGGACTCAAATGCCTCAGCAAACCTAGAAATTCCTTCATAGAGATTGAGTGCCTTTTTAGAGAGATGATGGCGAACTATGCGACCGGCCGAAAGTGTGCGATCTACATAGGAGAATGGGATAGGAGGATGGGTGTATATCTCGGGAAGAGATTTGAATATCGATGCCTCGATGACGCAAATAGATATTGGAAGTTTCATATCTATTGGATCGCGTGAGAACTACTTTGTGTATGTGGTTTCTAGGACGCAATGGTATCCAACCTCTATTGACCAAGTGGTTGAGCAGCCACCATCTGCACCTGCGGGCCGAGATCTGCTCGGAAACCTTGGCGGAGGAGCTGGAGGAGTTTGGGGCAGAGGACCGCATTGGCATCGTGTCGCTGATGGATCACACGCCGGGGCAGCGCCAGTTCACCGATCTGGCCAAGCTTTCGGACTACATGCGCGGCAAGCACGGGCTGAGCGCCGCCGAATTCGAGCGCCATGTGGCACAGCTGACGGCGCTACGCGCACGCGTGGGCGACGCGCACGAAAGGGCCGCTGTGGCGGCGGCGCGACGGTATGGCGCGGCCCTGGCAAGCCATGACGATTCCACCACGGCACAAGTCGCGGCGTCGCACGCGCATGGCGCGGTGATGGCCGAGTTTCCGACCACGACCGAGGCGGCCCAGGCCTGCCACGCGGCGGGGATCGCGGTGATCATGGGCGCGCCCAACCTGGTGCGCGGCGGATCGCATTCGGGCAACGTGGCAGCGCGCGATCTGGCCGAGGCTGGGTGGCTAGACATCATATCGTCGGACTATGTGCCGTCCGCACTTCTGGCGGCGGCGTGGCAGATGGGCGACATCCTGGGCGACAGGGCGCGCGGGATCGCCGCGGTCACGGCGACGCCGGCGCGGGCGTCGGGACTGGACGACCGCGGTGTTCTGGCACCGGGCCTGCGCGCCGACGTGATTCGCGTCCGTCCGGACGCGCGCCTGCCCATCGTGCGGGCAGCATAGGTGCAGGGCCAGCGCGTGGCATGAACGCCGGGGCATAAAGCGAGGCCGTGCACTTGTGCCTGCGGTCCGGTGTACCGCTTGGATGCCAGCTCGCGGACGGCTCGCTTGTCGTTCCCCTCCCAGCCCGCCTCTCTCAGCAGGGCGCGATCCGACGATACCCGTAGCGGCCATGGTCTGGTGTCAACGCTCGCAGATGCAGCAACCCCGATTAACCGAAACATCAGCTGCGATGCAGAAAAAAGCTGCCTGTCGTTAAGGACGAAGCATGTTTCATGGTCCCAATTACAGAGTTGCGGGACGAATCTGCCGTTCCCGGGTCACCTCAACTGGCGTGAACGGCCCTGAGCTGCCACTGGCTTGACTGCCCAACGCCGCGCCGCAGCTTTCACATTGCAGTCATTAGTACTTCGTACAGCATTTCCTGGCTTCATTGACGTTCAGCTGACTTCAATGCCTCGGGCTGCCCACCTGAAAGCAATATTTTCTTAGGACTAAACCTCCGCTGCGATTGGGCATCGGAAGTTCTGTTCTCTCAGACGTAAGGATGGAATTTCATCCAGCTTCGCGCTCTAATTTCTTGCGTGCCAGCTTGCGAGCACGACGGATCGCCTCAGCTTTCTGCCGCGCGTTTTTCTCGGAAGGCTTCTCGAAATGCTGCTTGAGCTTCATTTCGCGGAAAACGCCTTCCTTTTGCAGTTTCTTTTTAAGTACCCGGAGGGCCTGATCGACATTGTTGTCGCGAACACTGACCT
>JAGXHD010000215.1 GCA_024636395.1 Sulfitobacter sp. | reverse complement strand
GTTCGGGGTATGCTTGGCCCATCTGGGTCACGAGCGCGGGGACCAGCCGGTGCATCAGCGGATCCTTCGCCCCTAGCAGATGCGCGTGACGCATGGCGCGTCGCATGATCCGGCGCAGCACATAGCCGCGGCCATCATTTCCGGGCATGACCCCGTCGGCCATCAGGAAAGACGTTGAACGCAGATGGTCCGCGATGACCCGGTGGTGGGTCTTGCCGGATCCGTCCGGATCGGTGCTGGTCGCATTTGCTGACGCCTCGATCAGGCTGCGCATCAAATCGGTCGCATAATTGTCGTTGGTACCTTGCAGCAATGCGGCGATTCGCTCGATGCCCATGCCGGTATCGATGGACTTGTTCGGCAAGTCCCGGCGCGTCCCATCCTCGAACTGCTCATATTGCATGAAGACGAGGTTCCAGATTTCAACGAAACGGTCGCCAACCTCCTCGGGGGAGCCCGGAGGGCCACCCCAGATGTGATCGCCGTGATCGTAGAAAATTTCGGTGCAAGGTCCGCAAGGACCCGTTGGACCGGCCGACCAGAAATTATCATCCGTGGCGATCCTGATGATCCGATCATCGCTCAGCCCTGCGTATTTTTTCCAGATCGCGACAGCTTCCTCATCAGTGTGATAAACTGTCACGAGCAGACGCTTCGGATCGATCCCGAAAACCTTGGTCAGTAGATCCCAGGCCATCGGGATCGCTTCTTCCTTGAAATAATCTCCGAAGCTGAAGTTCCCGAGCATTTCGAAGAAGGTGTGATGGCGCGCGGTGTAGCCGACGTTGTCCAGATCGTTATGCTTGCCCCCTGCACGCACGCATTTCTGTGCGGTCGTGGCGCGGCTGTAGGCGCGTGTCTCGACACCGGTGAACAAGTTTTTGAACTGCACCATGCCTGCCGCGGTAAACATCAGCGTCGGATCGTTGCGGGGCACCAGCGGGCTGGATGGCACGATCGCATGGCCTTGGTCACCGAAATAGGTCAGAAAAGTCGAGCGGATTTCGTTAAGCGTCTGCATAGTGTCCATCCTTTTAGGCGCACGGTACTGTCGGTTGGAGATAACGTTGGCGCGTTGGTCTGTCCACAGGCGCGCAATTAAAAAAAGGGTGCGTACCCATCGGCACGCACCCTATTTGAAACGTCGCGCGGAATTATCCGCGACCCGTATAATCAGTCATCCAGAATATCTGGATCATCCATGCTTTTGGAGCCGTTGAAATCCAGACCGTGCGCGGCCCGGATCTTGTCTTCGATCTCATTAGCCATCTGCGGGTTTTCACGCAGATAGGTCTTTGCATTGATCCGGCCCTGGCCGATCCGCTCGTCTCCGTATGAGAACCAGCTGCCTGATTTATCGACGATGCCTGCGTTCACACCCATATCAAGCAGCTCCCCCATTTTGGAGATACCCTCGCCGTACATGATCTCGAATTCCACCTGCTTGAATGGCGGTGCAACCTTGTTCTTGACGACCTTGACCTTGGTCTGGTTTCCGACAACTTCGTCGCGGTCCTTGATTGAGCCGATGCGACGGATATCGAGACGGACGGAAGAGTAGAATTTCAGCGCGTTGCCGCCCGTCGTCGTTTCGGGCGAGCCGAACATCACGCCGATTTTCATCCGGATTTGGTTTATGAAAATAACCATGCAGTTGGAGCGTGAGATCGAACTCGTCAGCTTCCGCATCGCTTTACTCATCAGACGCGCCTGAACGCCGACCGAGCTGTCGCCCATCTCGCCCTCAAGCTCCGATTTGGGGGTCAGCGCGGCGACCGAATCGACGATCACCATATTGACGGCGCCCGACCGAACCAACGTGTCCACGATCTCGAGAGCCTGCTCCCCGGTATCGGGTTGGGAGATCAGCAGCTCGTCGATGTCGACGCCCAATTTCTTGGCATACTGTGGGTCGAGCGCGTGCTCGGCATCGACGAACGCGCAGACACCACCGAGTTTCTGCTGCTCTGCCACGCAATGGAGCGTCAGCGTTGTTTTGCCCGATGATTCTGGCCCGTAGATCTCGATTATCCGCCCCATCGGCAGACCGCCGATGCCCAACGCGATATCGAGGCCGAGTGAGCCTGTCGAAGATGCGGTGATATCCTGTACGGCACCTTCGGCTCCCAGCTTCATGATGGAGCCTTTACCGAACTGCCGTTCGATTTGCGCAAGCGCGCTATCGAGCGCCTTTTGCTTGTCTGCCGATTTCTTATCCATATTCAAAAGATCTGCCGTTGCCATTGGGTTCGTCCCTTACTGTCACAGGGTGGAGGTGGCGGCAATCGTCACCGTCACCAAGGTTTTGTGTTCCGTTAATGTTCTTATGAGTACAAACAAAGAACATTTCAATCAATTTATTACGGACGATATTCCCACGGCATTGGTTAATAAGTTGTTTATGGCTGCGCAGGTTTATAAGGTCAGAGAAAATGGAGGCTGTGTATGCTTATTTTCTTTAAAGAGCGCCTTGCTTTTTTATCCATGCCCAAGACCGGATCAACCGCGTATCAGACGGCTCTCAAGCCGCGCGCGGATCTCGTGATCGAGGGCCCGCCCCTTTTGAAGCATGCGCCGGTTTACAGGTATAATCGGTTCATCAGGCCGATGTTTCTGAACGTTTGCGACGCCGAGATGGAGCTAATGGCAGTCATGCGTGAGCCGATCAGCTGGCTCAGCAGCTGGTACCGGTTTCGCCAGCGTCCATACACGAGGGGCAAGCCGAACAGTACTCATGGGATTAGTTTTGATGATTTCGTGATTGGCTACATGAAGGGCAAGCGGCCTGATTTTGCCGAAGTGGGAAACCAGCTCAAGTTTCTCGAGCGCCAGCCAAACGGCACAGGCATCAAGCATCTGTTCCGCTATGAGGATCAGCCGCGGCTGCGGTCCTTTCTGGAGAAACGCCTTGAGGTAAAGCTCGAGCTTGCGCGTGAGAATGTCTCGCCAGAACTCTCGGTGACGCTTTCGCCCGACGTCGAGGAGCGGTTTCGCCGAAAATACGCAGAAGACTTCGAACTCTACGAATCTATTCCGCGCAGCTAATGAAGCTGTTTGTTAACGGTATCCGTCAGATCGCTTAGCGAGAACGGCTTTGGCAGGAACACCGAGTTGGGGATTTTTTTCTGTGCTTCTCCCAAGCTGTCCTCGGCATATCCTGACACGAAAACGACGCGCACGCCGGGTCGGCTAATCAGCGCCTGCCTGACCCAACTTGGCCCATCCATGCCCGGCATCACGACATCCGTGACGAAAACATCGATCTTGAGCGTGGGATCCTCTAGCGTCTCCAACGCCGCCTCGGCGTTTTCGGCCTCCAGCACGGTATAGCCGCGCAATCGCAAGGCACGGCTGGCAAAGGCCCGTACGGGCGCTTCGTCCTCGACCAGCAGGATTACGCCGCCTTTCGGGGCATTTTTCGCGGTTGCAATCGTGTCGGTGACTTTTGCCAATGGCAACTGAGCGGGTTGCGTCAGCACGGGGAAGTAAAGCGTGAAACAAGTACCCACACCTTCGGAGCTGTCGACGAAGATATACCCCCCTGTCTGCTTGATGATCCCGTAGGCTGTCGATAGGCCAAGCCCGGTTCCCTCCCCGGTGCGTTTGGTAGTGAAAAATAGCTCGAACACTTTTTGCAGCTTGTCCTGGGCAATTCCGATGCCGTCATCGCTGACTTTGATTGTCACGTACTGGCCCGCAGGCAGTGTGACTTGATCGCGATGCATCGGCTCTGCCAGCGTGGTACACTCCGTCATGATCCTGATTTCGCCGCCCGATGGCATCGCATCGCGTGCGTTGACCACAAGCTTCATCAGCACTTGCTCCAGTTGGCGCTTGTCTGCGCGGATCGGCTCTAGGACAGGGTCGTGGCTCAGCGTTAGTGTGATTTTCTCGCCGACCAGACGATTCAGCAAATGGGTCAGGTCCGCCAGCGTATCGCGCATGTCCAAAGTTTCAGGCCGCAGGGTCTGTTTGCGCGAGAACGCAAGCAATTGCCCCACAAGCGCCGCAGCCCGGTTGGCGTTCTGGTTGATCTGGATCAGATCGCTGTAGTCGCCGGCCCCCTGATCGTGACGCAGCAAAAGGAGGTCGCAGTGGCCTGAAATAGCGGTAAGAAGATTGTTGAAATCATGGGCCACGCCGCCGGCAAGCTGGCCGATGGCCTGCATCTTCTGGCTTTGGACGAATTGAGCCTCCAACGATTTAAGCTCGGTTGCATCGTGCAGCACGGCAATAAGAGCAGGCGCACCCTCCTCCTCTATCCTGTTCAGCGTGACTTGCACGAAGGCTTCGCGGTCGCCGCGGGTCAAACGCAGAAACTCGGATTTTTGCACGAGCCGCCCTGCAAGCGTGTCTTCAAGCCAATCACTGATCGAGCGGCCCAAACCCTCCATCAACGCCGACAGGTGCGAGCCCTCCACCAGCACGACACCGATCAGCTTGGACGCCCGCTTGTTGAACGACTGCACCGTACCGTCCGGTGCGATCTTGATCATCGGGATCGGCATGTCTTGAAACACTTGCCAGTCGTAATTTTGTGGCTGATCACCGGCCGCAGGGGGCGGCAGCAGATAGAGTGCGCGTCGCCCTGCCCCGGCATCGGTTTGTGCGATCAGGGCGGGCTGGTTGCCCGATGTCGTCGAGACCTGCATGACAGTGCCGGGGACGATCACCTGATCAGGAAACACCATATCCAGTGATTTGCCGCGTGCGCCGATAAATTGCCGCGCGGCATGGTTCATCGAGAGGATCGCACCGCTTCGCCCCACCATGAGCATTGGAAGTATCCGGTTGTCAGTCGGCAAATTACCGGCCGCCTGCACGCTTTGTGGCTCTATCCGCCAAGCAAAGCTTTCGTGCCCGATATCATGGACGCTGAGCAGGATCTGGCCACTGTGTGTGACGATTTCCTCGCGCGCGGAGCCGCTCGCCTGTGCGCGCGACTGTAAGCGGAACAGGATAGGCCCGGGATTTCCAATCCTGTCCGACAATACCGATGCCAGCGTTTGCACGGTGCCAAGATCAAAGGCCCGCTGGGCGGCCGGATTGGCTGAGACGATCAATCCATCCGCGGCGGTGATAAAACTGGGCGCGCTGTCTTTTGCAATGAACCGGGCGACCGATTTTGAGCTCTGTCCCATCGCGGTCTTGTGTCCGATGCGCAGCAGGCACATCACGATGGCGAGACCCAGCAAAGCAACGCCTGCCGCCATGGTGGTCCGCTTGATTTGCCCGTCAAGCACCATCCAGGCGACCCCGGCAAGAAAGATCCCCAAAGCCGCCAGCACAGCAAGACGCTGGGGCGTGATTGACATCAAACGCTCCGGTAGTGTCGTCCCATTGGTTTGCTGCATACAGACCCTTCCCATACCGTCCGAAAATCATTTCGAATCGTACCGACATTCTTCGGCGGAAGGGTTAATCCCAGATTAACCCAATGCAGATACCAAGGCCAAAATTCCCGTGAAAGTTCTAGAGTTGCGATTATTTGCCTGGCGTCAAGTGCGCTGTATAAAAACCATCGCCCAGATCGTTCACCGGAAAAGAGTGCTCGCCTGTGCAAGTCCAGCCGGGGTGACGTGCAAGAAATGCATCGACCCTTGCGCGATTCTCGTCCGGCAGAACCGAGCAGGTCGCGTAGGCGAGCAGCCCGCCAGAGCTCACCAGTGCACATGCTCTGTCAAGTATCTCGTCCTGCAGCGCGGTGATCTGCGCGAGCTGCTGTTCCGTCAGACGCCACTTTGCTTCGGGGGCGCGGCGCCACGAGCCGCTGCCGGAACAGGGCGCATCGACCAGCACCAACTCATAGGGCCCGAACTTAGCCAGATCGCTGCCCGCAAGCTGGGTAATCTCAGCTTCGGCGCGCGCCGCACGCAGGGGCAGATCGCGCATCCGCCCGGGATCGATGTCATGGGCAAACACAGCCGTGGCACCGCGCGCAGCCAGCGCAAGTGCTTTGCCACCGCCGCCTGCACAATAATCAAGCACACGTACGTTATCGGGCAGCGTGTCAACCACAGCCTGACTGCTGGCATCCTGTAGCTCGACCATGCCTTCAAGATAGGCCGGCGCGTTTCGGATCCGGCGCGCGCCTTCGGTCACGGTAACCGCAGTCGGGCTGAGCGGATTGGGTATCACCTCGACACCTGCCT
>JAGXHD010000214.1 GCA_024636395.1 Sulfitobacter sp. | reverse complement strand
TCGTTGCGCATCCCGAACCGCTTGACGATATGGCTCGAGGTGCGCGTCCCCACCGAACGGTGCGTGTTCTGCACCGCATAGCTGAGCTGCATCTTCTCGCCATCCTCAAGGAAACGCACGGCATCCGCCACAATCTGCGCATCCAGCGTATCGGGGACTGCATTGCGCGGCTTGGAACGGTCGTATTTCGTGTGCATCTCCGCATCGACGGAAATCAGCAGCGGGTTGAGGTCCAGATCGTCAAGATGCGCAGACCCACGCGACACCTGAGCGAGCAGATCCGCACGGCCGATGATCTCATCCAGCGACCGTGCCCCAATACTTGCGAGGATTTCACGCACTTCGGTGGCGTAGAAGGTGATCAGGTTGACCACCTTGTCCGCGTTACCGGTAAACTTGGCGCGCAGATCTTCGTCTTGGGTACACACACCGACGGGGCAGGTGTTGCTCTGGCACTGGCGCACCATGATACAGCCCATCGCGATCAGCGCCGCCGTGCCAATGCCGTATTCCTCGGCCCCCAGCATCGCGGCGATCACGATATCGCGGCCCGTACGCAGGCCACCGTCAGTGCGCAATGTAACGCGTCCGCGCAGGTTGTTCATCGAGAGCACCTGATGCGCCTCTGTAAGGCCCATTTCCCACGGCAACCCTGCGTATTTGATCGAGGTCGCAGGCGATGCGCCGGTACCACCGTTGTGGCCCGAGATCAGGATGATGTCGGCTTTCGCTTTGGCGACACCGGCAGCAATCGTTCCCACGCCTGAGCTTGCCACCAGCTTTACCGTCACCTTGCAGCGCGGGTTGATCTGCTTGAGATCGTAGATAAGCTGCGCCAGATCCTCGATGGAATAGATGTCGTGGTGTGGCGGCGGTGAAATCAGCGTCACGCCGGGTGTCGAATGACGAAGACGCGCAATCAGCTCGGTCACCTTCATACCGGGCAGCTGGCCGCCCTCGCCCGGCTTTGCGCCCTGAGCGACCTTGATCTCCAGCTCTTCGCATTGGTTGAGATATTCCGCCGTCACGCCAAAGCGTCCCGATGCGACCTGCTTGATCTTGGCACTCGGATTGTCGCCGTTCGGCTCGGGCAGGAAGTGCGCAGGATCTTCGCCGCCTTCGCCACTGTCCGACTTCGCCCCGATTCGGTTCATCGCCACGTTCAGAGTCTTATGCGCCTCCGGGCTCAGCGCCCCAAGGCTCATCCCCGGCGTCACAAAACGCTTCCGGATCGCCGTGATGCTTTCCACCTCCTCGATCGGGATCGCATCGCCGAGCGTTTTCAGCTCCAGCAAGTCGCGCAGATGGATCGGTGGATTGCTCTGCATCTTGGCCGAGTACTGCTTCCACATCTCGTAGGACGCGCGGTTGCACGCCGCCTGAAGCATGTGCATCGAGGTCGCTTCCCATGCGTGGGTCTCGCCCGATTTGCGGGATTTATAAAAGCCGCCGATCGGCATGATCGTATCGTTGCCGGCCCAGCCCTGCGCGTGCACCTCTTCAGCCTTGCGCTGGATGCCACTCACGCCAATGCCGGAAATCCGGCTCGTCATACCAGGGAAATACTCCGCACACATCGCGCGCGACAGTCCCACCGCCTCGAAGTTCAGACCACCCCGATACGACGACACGACCGAAATCCCCATCTTCGCCATGATTTTCAACAGACCCTGATCGATCGCCTCACGGTAGCGCGCAATCGCCGCTGTCAGATCGCCGTCGAGCAAGCCGCGCCCGATCCGGTCCGCAAGGCTGTCCTCCGCGAGATAGGCGTTCACTACCGTCGCACCACAGCCGATCAGCACCGCAAAATAATGCGGGTCGATACACTCCGCCGAGCGCACGTTGAGCGAGGTAAACGTACGCAGCCCTTGCCGCGTGAGATGGCTGTGCACCGCACTCGTGGCGAGGATCATCGGCATCGGCACTTTGTCTGCACTGCTGTTCTGATCCGTCAGCACGATGTGCCCCGCGCCGGAGCGTACGGCGTCCTCGGCCTCCGCCCTGATCCGCATCAGTGCCGTGTTCAGATTTCCAGGCCCCGCCTCAAACGTACAATCCAGCACCACCTTGTCAGCGTTGAAATGCCCCATCAACTCGTCGAATTGCGCATTGCCCACAAACGGGCTGTCCAGCACGAGAATTTCCGTCTGGCTGCTGTCCTCGTCGAGCACGTTCTTGAGGTTGCCGAACCGCGTCTTGAGGCTCATCACCCGGAATTCACGCAAGGAATCAATCGGCGGGTTGGTTACTTGGCTAAAGTTCTGACGGAAGAAATGCGAAAGCGGACGGTACTTCTTTGAGAGCACCGCAGAGGGCGTATCGTCGCCCATCGAGGCAAGCGTTTCCTTGCCGTCCTCCGCCATCGGGGCAAGGATCTGCTCCAGATCTTCAATCGTATAACCGGCAGCGACCTGACGGCGCCGCAGCTCGGCCCCTGTAAACAGCGGCTTTTCCGTCACGCCTGCCAGCTCGTCATCCAGCTCGTTTATCTTGCCGACCCATTCGCCGAACGGGCGCGCAGCAGCCAGCTTGTCCTTGATCTCGGTATCGCCAAAGAGTTTGCCTTCGGCCATATCCACAGCCAGCAACTGCCCCGGCCCCAATGCGCCCTTGCGCACCACACGCGCCTCATCAAGCGGCACCATCCCAGCCTCAGAGCCGGCAATCAGCATTCCGTCGGACGTCACGACATAGCGCATCGGGCGTAGGCCGTTGCGATCGAGCCCGGCACAGACCCAGCGGCCATCGGTCATCGCAAGCGCTGCGGGGCCATCCCACGGCTCCATCACGGAGTTGCAGTAGGAGTACATATCCCGCCACGCCTGCGGTAACTCGATCGCTTGCTTGGACCAGCTCTCCGGCACCAGCATCGTCTTGGCCATGGGCGCGGATCGTCCCGCGCGGACCAGCACTTCAAACACGGAATCCAGCGCCGCTGAATCTGACGATCCCGCTGCGACGATCGGCTTGATGTCGTCCGCCATATCGCCAAAGGTTGCCGATGCCATGCGGATCTCGTGGGACTTCATCCAGTTCAGGTTGCCCTTTAGTGTGTTGATCTCGCCGTTGTGCGCCAGCATCCGGAACGGCTGCGCCAGCCACCACTGCGGGAAGGTATTGGTGGAATAACGCTGGTGGTAGATTGCAAATGCGCTCTCAAAGCGTGGATCCATCAGATCGGGATAGAATTCAGCCACCTGCTCGGCCAGCATCATACCCTTATAGATGATCGAGCGGCACGACATCGACGCGATATAGAGCGTCGGCACCTGTGCCGCGATGGCAGCCTTTTCGATGCGCCGCCGGATCACGTAGAGCTCGCGCTCGAAAGTTTCCTCGTCCACGCCCTTAGCGTTGGAGATCAGGATCTGCTCGATCTCGGGCCGCGTTGCGTTCGCCTTTTCACCCAGACAGGCGACATTCACCGGCACATGGCGCCACCCGTAGATGTAATAGCCCATGCGCAGCACTTCGGTTTCCACGATGGTCCGGCAGGTCTCCTGCGCCGCAAAGTTTGTGCGCGGCAAAAAAACCTGACCCACGGCCAGCATCTCGCTTTTGCGCGGCGTGTGGCGCGTGCGTGCGACCTGATCGTAGAAGAAATTGACCGGAATCTGCACGTGAATGCCAGCACCGTCACCGGTCTTGCCATCCGCATCAACGGCACCGCGATGCCAGATCGCCTTGAGCGCCTTGATCCCGTTTTCCACCACCTCGCGCGAGCGCGATCCGTCGATGTTCACCACCAGCCCCACACCGCAGGAGGAATGCTCCTCTTCCGGAGAATACAGACCCTTCTCGGCCATAAACGCCCGCTTCGCTTCTTCGCGGGCAACCCATGCGTCATCATACTTGGTCATTTGGCGTCTCCTTCGGTGAGCGCAAACAGCGCGATTGTCTCTTCTGTCGTCATTTTCTTTTGATCACCGACGAGCATAGATCCCAGAGGGTACCTGTCGGCAAAAATTTCTACGGCCCGGTGTGCGGAGGACGCATAGATTGCATCGTGCTATTCCGCCGCTACAGCCGCCGCACCGTTGAACTGCTCGACGATGGCCTCGGCGCAGTCGCGCCCGTCCTTGATCGCCCAAACGACCAGCGACGCACCACGCACGATGTCGCCCACGGCAAACACGCTATCCGCATGCGTCCGTCCGGTGATATAGTCCGCCTTCACCGTGCCCCAGCGGTTCACCGGCAACTCGGGGCAATCCCACAGCGTCGGCAGATCTTCCGCCTCAAAACCCAGCGCCATAATCACCAGATCAACTTCCTCGATATAGTCGGATCCTTCGATGATTTCCGGCGCCTGACGGCCCGTGGCATCCGGCTGTCCAAGGCGCATCTTCTGCACCATGACGCCGCTCACAGGCTCGCCGACAAAGCCTTTGGGCGCGCTCAGCCATTCAAATACCACGCCTTCCTCTTCGGCATTTGCAACCTCGCGCTGGCTGCCAGGCATGTTGGCGCGGTCGCGGCGGTACAGACATTTCACGCTCGTAGCGCCTTGCCGGATCGAGGTGCGCACGCAGTCCATCGCCGTGTCGCCGC
Organism: Sulfitobacter sp.; assembly: GCA_024636395.1. Taxonomy (GTDB): domain Bacteria; phylum Pseudomonadota; class Alphaproteobacteria; order Rhodobacterales; family Rhodobacteraceae; genus JAGXHD01. The sequence continues at coordinate 3,237 of JAGXHD010000214.1, read as the reverse complement.
CGCCGATCACGATAACCTTCTTACCGTTCGCGTTCAGGCTGCCATCGTCAAACGAGGGCACATCGTCGCCAAAGCTCTTCTTGTTGCTGACAGTGAGGAAATCAATCGCTCGCACGACGCCCTGCGCGCCTACGCCGGGCGCGGCCAATTCCCTGCTTTTATAGACGCCCGTGGCGATAATGACCGCATCATGGGCCTTGCGGATATCGGCAAAGCTGATGTCCTCGCCCACCGTACAATTGAGCTTGAACGTCACGCCCCCTTGCTCCAACTGCTGGTTGCGCCGCATCACCACGTCCTTCTCCAACTTGAAGCCGGGGATGCCGTATGTCATCAGCCCGCCCGCCCGGTCGTATCGATCATAGACCGTGACCTGCACGCCCGCCCGACGTAGAAAATCAGCCGCTGCCAGACCGCCGGGCCCTGCGCCGATAATGCCCACGCTTTCAGTCCGCTCGTGGTTTGGCACGATGGGCTTTACCCAACCCTGCTCCCAAGCCGTATCGGTGATGTATTTTTCGACCGATCCGATGGTCACCGTACCGTGACCCGAAGATTCAATCACGCAGTTGCCCTCGCAAAGGCGGTCCTGCGGACAAATCCGGCCACAGATCTCGGGGAAAGTGTTGGTTGCCTGCGAAATTTCGTAGGCCTCTTCCAGCCGCCCTTCGGCGGTTAGGCGCAGCCAGTCGGGGATATTGTTATGCAGCGGGCAATGTGTCTGGCAATACGGCACGCCGCATTGGCTGCACCGGCTCGACTGCTCTTTTGCCTTCGCCTCGGCGTACTCGGCGTAAATCTCGTTGAAATCCGTCTTGCGTAGGTTCGGTGCACGCTTCTCGGGCATGTCCCGCGCGACATTGGTAAATTTCAACATAGGTTGCTTGGCCATGGTGCACGATCCTTGATTTTCGCCTGGAGCCTTCGAATAAACGAAGCTCAGTGTAAATAAAAGGCAGCAGTACTGACCTATATGTGTATTTTTTATGCTGCGGTGCGGAATTTAGCCTTGATGATGGCATTATTAGTACCGATTCGGTCCTAACGCGTCAAAAGCCGTTGACAAGAAACAATAATGCCACCGATCCCACAATGATCCGCCACCACCCAAAAAGCGCATAGCCGTGCTTGCTCACATAGCCCAGCACCCACTTGACCACCGACACGGCCGTAATGAATGCCATGATGAAACCAACGGCGATCTCATTGAGCGCTGTTATGTCCAAGACATCGCGATTCTTGTACATGTCATAGGCAAAAGCACCGGCCATCGTCGGCATCGACAGAAAGAAGGAAAACTCTGCTGCCGCCCGCTTGCTTGCTCCCAGCATTAATGCACCTACGATAGTTGCCCCCGAGCGCGACACGCCTGGCACCATGGCCAGACACTGGATAAACCCGATCTTGATCGCCATCGGGATCGGCAGCTTCATGGCGTCCTCATGGGTCGGTTCCGGCGCAAACCGGTCCACAAACACCAACACGATCCCCCCGAGGATCAACATCACGGCAATCAGCATCGGCGTCTCAAACAGCACCGTTTTGATGAATCCATGCGCCAAAACCCCGATGAAAGCCGCAGGCAGAAAAGCCAGCAAAACCGACCAGACAAACCGCCGCGCTACAGGATCATGCGGGGCAGCGGCGAATACGGAAATCAGCCGCGCGGAATACAGCGTCAGGATCGCCAGCACCGCACCTAGCTGGATCACCACTTCAAAGGTCTTGCCTGCGGAGTTGAACCCCAGAAAATGCCCCGCCAGCAGGATATGTCCAGTGGACGACACGGGGATAAACTCTGTCAGCCCTTCCAGCAGCCCCAAGAGCGCAGCGATGATGGTCGTATTTTCCATCAGTTCGAGCGCAGATTTTTGGCAGATTCCTTGATCGCGTCGTACTGACCCGAAGGGCGGAATCGCCACAGATACTCAGGCAGCACCGATACCATCGCCGTAGGCTCGATCCCGAGCGCCTCGAAACCCTGCGCGCCGTCTGACACGACATTGTCGCGCCGCAGATTTCTCACCTGATCGCGGGTGATCATCCCGTTGCTCACCAGCCCCAGCGTGATCTTCTCCAGCATATCAAAACCAAACGCCATCATGCTGGCGGCGAAGAATGGAATGTTTAGCACAAGCCTGCGCCGCCGGATCACCTCCAGCATCAGACTCATCAACTCACGAAAGTTCATCGTGACGGGCCCGCCCAGCTCATGGACGCCCGAGGCATTGCCAAGCAAGCCCAGCACGGCCGCCTGCGCCACATCATCTACATAGACGGGCTGAAACTGCGTATCCGCCCCTACCACTGGCAAAACCGGCCCCATCCGCGCCATCCCGGCGAAACGATTGAAAAACTGGTCCTCGGGGCCAAACACGATGGAGGGCCGCAAGATCATCGCTTCGGGCATATGCTTGAGGACGCCCGCCTCGCCTTCGGCTTTGGTGCGGGCGTAATCGCTCTCGCTCTCCATATCCGCCCCGATCGCGGAGACATGAACCATCCGCGTGATGCCCGCCTCAGAAGCCAGCCGCGCAATCCGCGCAGGACCTTGCGCCTGAACCGCATCAAACGTGTTCTTGCCGCTCTCCGCCAGAACACCTACGCAATTCACCACTGCATCAGCACCCTGCATCACCGACGCAACGGACGCATCATCGCGGATGTTGCACAAAACCGGCTCGACCTGCCCGACGACACCATATGTCTTGACGAATATCGCCTCGTTGGGGCGCCGCACTGCCACGCGCACGCGCCAGCCCGCCTTGGCCATCCGCCGCGCAATGTACCGCCCGACGAAGCCTGAACCGCCATAGATCGTTACCAGCTTAGACATCATGAATACCCTTACGATTATCCGCCACGGGTGTACCCTCGTGACGCCCTTCAAACAAGGCGCAAATATCCGCCCCAAAAGCCCAAAGGAAAGAACTTCGTACGGCATCCGGAATTGCGATTGACTCCCCGAAGCGCGCGCCTTAGTTGGTCCCTCACGTTGAGTGCCCAGATGGCGGAATGGTAGACGCGCTAGCTTCAGGTGCTAGTACTGGCAACGGTGTGGAGGTTCGAGTCCTCTTCTGGGCACCAAATTGTTTAATGTAAGTGTTTGATTTACTTACAATTTCCCCCAATTTCTTGCTCATAGGGTCCACATTGGGGTCCACATTCGATGACAAGAAGCTTCATGACCAGCCATCTTAAATTCGACAAAGCTAAAAATTCCTATCGGTATAGGCG
>JAGXHD010000213.1 GCA_024636395.1 Sulfitobacter sp. | reverse complement strand
CGCTCACGCTGCTCTCGGCCCGCAAGCGCGCCAAAAACATCGCGTTTCTCAAGGGTGCCTTGGAAACAACGCCGCAAAAACCCAAGGCTTGAGCTGATCACCACAATAAGCGGTGCACCAGCGCGTCCTGGATTGCCCAACGCTATATACCCATCTTTTTCCCGGATTACGCCGCGATCAGGTCTCATTCAGGCGTTAGGTCCCCGGTATTCAGTTGGCCGCAACGCAATGGAGACTCATTTAATTGCAACTTTTCGGCTATCATCGCGTTAATCGTAAGAATCGTAGTTTTTACCGGAGGCACTGCCATGTCGCTCATTGATCGTCGCACCCTGCTGTTATCGGGGGGCGCTGCCGCTCTCGCTGGCCCCGCTTTGGCGGCGTATGAAATCCCAAATCACCTACGCCCACGCGTCGTCGACATCAGGGATCAATTCCGCCCTGGCGAAATCCATGTCGATCCTGGGCAATTTGCGCTCTATTGGACTCTGCCCGAGGGCAAGGCAATCCGCTATTCTGTAGGTATCGGCCTCGAACAGCGTTACCGCGCAGGGACTTTCCGGATCCGCCGCAAAGCCGAATGGCCCTCTTGGACGCCAACGCCCGCGATGATCCGACGCGAGCCGGGACTCTATGCTCAGCACGCGGCGGGCATGAAAGGTGGCGGCATTAATCCGCTTGGCGCCCGCGCGCTCTATCTCTACAGCGGCGGCCGCGACACCTATCTGCGCATCCACGGCACACCCAAGCCACAAACCATCGAGGCCCGCGTCTCGAACGGTTGTGTTCGGATGATAAACGAACACGTGATTGATCTCTACGATCGCGTGCCAAACGGCACCCGCGTGGTCCTTCACTGATCCATTGGCCTGCCAGCCACACAGAAAGCCCCGCACATGCGGGGCTTTCTGACTTTATACCACTTGCTTCAATCTGGCAGTTTCGCGGTGCGCAGATAGGGCAAGACCTTCTTGAAAGACCCGAACTTTGCGGTCGCATCCTCATCCGATACCGTTGCAGGGATGATCACATCATCACCCACGTTCCAGTTCGCAGGCGTCGCAACACCCTGACCTGAAGATGTCTGCAAGCCATCCAACGCGCGCAGCACTTCGGCGAAATTCCGGCCGACCGTCATGGGATAGGTCATCGACAGCTTTAGTTTTTTGTCAGGACCGATGATGAACACAGCGCGCACCGTCGCACTGTCGGCAGGCGTCCTTCCATCCGGCAGATACGCCTCGGCCGGCAGCATATCAAACGCTTTGGACAGCGTCAGATCCGCATCAGCAATGATCGGAAAACCCGCTTTGGTCCCCGCAACGGTCTCAATATCCGCCTTCCACTTCTTATGGTCCTCGACACCGTCGACGGAGACACCAATAACCTTAGTGCCGCGCTTCTCCCACTCGTCCGACAGTTGCGCCACCGCGCCGAACTCGGTCGTGCAGACAGGTGTGAAATCCTTGGGATGCGAGAATAGAATAGCCCAGTGATCCCCTACGAAATCATGCAGGCTGATCGTGCCCTGATCCGTTTCCACTGTAAGATCCGGAATCGTGTCATTGATGCGCAAACTCATTTTGCCGCTCTCCATTTAGGTTTATGATTTGTATGACATAGTCGTTCCTCGCCCAAGTTTCATCCCCCGTCTTGCACGGAGCAAGGGGCAATGACACAGTGAGGCCAAATCTCAGATAAGGAGCATGATCATGCTAGAGAAACGCAACTTCTACATCAACGGCGCTTGGGTCCCACCGACAAAGGCCAATGATTTCGCCGTCATCGATCCCTCCACCGAAGAGCAATGCGCAGTCATCTCTCTGGGCGACAAGGCAGATACCGACGCCGCAGTAAACGCCGCGCGCGCCGCTTTCGAGAGCTGGTCGCAGACCTCCAAGGAAGAACGCACCGGGCTGATCCAGAAACTGGCCGAAATCTATGATGCGCGTCAGGAAGAGATGGCACAGGCCATGTCGATGGAAATGGGCGCACCCATTCTGCTGAGCCGCCAGCAACAGGTCGGTGCCGGCAGCTGGCACATCGGCGGCTTCCTCAATGCGTTCAAGGATTTCAGCTTCGAGCGGGATTTCACCGCATCGGAGAAAACCCTGCTGGAGCCGATCGGCGTATGCGCTCTCATCACGCCCTGGAACTGGCCGATGAACCAGATTACCCTAAAAGTAATCCCTGCGCTGGCGACCGGCAATACTGTGGTGCTGAAGCCCTCCGAGATTGCACCGCTTTCGGGCCTGCTGTTCGCCGAGTTCGTGCATGAAGCAGGCTTCCCCGCAGGCGTGTTCAACCTCGTCAATGGCGATGGCCCCGGCGTCGGCAGCCAGCTCTCCGCGCATCCGGAAGTCGACATGGTCAGTTTCACTGGCTCCACCCGTGCAGGCATTGCCATCTCCAAAGCCGCCGCAGATACGCTCAAGCGTGTATCTCTCGAACTGGGCGGCAAGGGTGCAAACATCATCTTCGAGGACGCCGAGCCGAATGCCGCAAAACAGGGCGCGATCAAATGCTTCCGCAACTCGGGCCAGTCATGTAATGCACCCACGCGCATGCTGGTGCATAAATCCCGCTACGATGAAGCCGTAGCCAGCGCGTCAGACGTCGCGACGAACACCCACGTCGGTCCCGCATCCGAAGAGGGCAAGCATATCGGCCCGGTCGTCTCGGAAGCGCAGTTCAACAAGATCCAGGGGCTTATCGAAAAAGGCATGTCAGAGGCCCGCCTCACCGCCGGTGGCCTTGGCCGCCCCGACGGCCTGAACCGCGGCTACTACGTAAAGCCAACGGTCTTTGCAGATGTCGACAACACGATGACCATCGCCCGCGAAGAGGTCTTTGGCCCGGTTCTGTCGATCATCCCCTTCGAAACCGAAGAGGAAGCGATCGCCATCGCCAATGACACGCCTTACGGCCTGACCAATTACGTCCAGACCGAAGATCCGGAAAAGCGCCGCCGTGTCGCGCGCCGCCTGCGCTCCGGCATGGTCGAGACCAATGGCCAAGGCTTCGCGCAGGGCTCTCCCTTCGGCGGATACAAGCAATCCGGCAATGGTCGCGAAGGCGGCGTGTTTGGCTTGGAAGAATTTCTGGAAGTCAAAGCCGTCTCAGGCTGGGCCGCCGAGTAAATCAAGACTTCCTCTATGTCTGGCAAGGGCTGCTTTCGGGCGGCCCTTTTCATTTCAAAGACCATCACTGATCTCAGAGGTAGATTCAGTTGCTTTGGAAAAATGAAGGACGATCTTTTCACGATTAGTCTTCTATAAACTATCTCTAATTCGGATGTGGTGCACGGATAGCTGAAGAGCGATCACGCGTGAAAAGTGGAAAAGCTCCGTCCCCGCTTCGCGTGCCGGGACGGAATCAATTCCAAATTCACATTTTCATTTTTCCGACTAAACTCAATCCCGCGCTTTCCACCCGTTCCAGCATCCGCGTCAAAACGGAGCCTTGCTTCGCACCTGCGTGGAATGACCGCCATCCGGATGCTTGAACCGCAATTCCTGCGAATGGAGCATCATCCTGGGATACTCCCGCGCAGCCCCTTCCGCGTAGAAGGGATCACCTAATATGGGGTGCCCGAGGCTCAGCATATGCACGCGCAGCTGGTGGCTCCGCCCCGTGTGAGGCGTGAGGCGGACGCGGGAGGTTGTGCCTTCGTCCTTTGTCACGCGCCAATCGGTCTGCGCGGGTTTCCCCGTCTCGTGGCAGACCATCTGGCGCGGGCGGTTTGGCCAGTCGACGATCAACGGCAGGTCAATGGTGCCGGACTTTTCGGCAGGCACGCCCCAGATGCGCGCAACGTAGGTCTTCTTCGTCATCCGCTTTTCGAACTGCAGCCCCAGATGGCGCTGTGCATAGGGTGTCATCGCGAAGATCATCACACCGGACGTATCCCGGTCGAGCCGGTGTACCAGCAGCGCGTCGGGGAAGGCAGCCTGCACGCGGGCAAGCAGGCAATCGCTCAAATCTGGGCCCTTGCCCGGCACCGACAACAGTCCGGCGGGCTTGTCGACCAAGATGACCTCGTGGTCGAGGTGCAGAACCTACAGTGGGTCCATCGGGGGGGAATACGTTGCGTCCATCGCCGTTCAGTCCCACGCGCAGGGTTTGTTTTCAACCCTCCCCGTGCCAGGCTCTTTCAAGAAGGGAGATCCGCAATGCATCCGACGATCCAGAAATTCCATGATCTCGTCCTCGCCCATGATCACTCCGGCGTGCCCGCGCTGATGGCCAAGGACGTGACATTCCAGCCCCCGACCTACTGGGCCACATGGCACGGCAGCGATGCCGTCGCCGCCGTTCTGGGCCACGTCAACGAGGTCTTTACCAATTTCGAGTATCGCCGTGTGATGGGCGCAGACAAGGATTGGGCTCTGGAATTCCAATGCAAGGTGGAGGGGCTCGATTGCGTGGGCGTCGATCTGATCACGCTCAACGAGGAAGGCCTGATGCAAACCCTCGAAGTGGTCATGCGACCTTATAAAACTATCGGGGCCCTCAGGACCGCGATGAGCGAGCGGGTCGCGAATGATCCCTCATTCCTCAAGCATAAATCGGCGATCAGCTAAGCCCGCGCCGCGCGCATCTGGCGCACCATCGAGACGGTATAAATCACAAGCGCCAGCCAGATCAGTGGCAGCGCAATGGCGCGCGCGCGCCCAAACGGCTCGCCGAAGATGAAAACCGCGTTGAGCATGATCATCGTGGGAGCGATGTATTGCATGACGGCGATCGTCGAGAGCCGCAGACGCTTTGCCCCGTTGGCATAAAACAGGAGCGGCACCGCCGTCGCCACACCGCAACCCATCAGCAGCCAGGTATCGGAGGAATTCCCCACCCAGAAATGCGCACTGCCCGTACCGGCCGCATATACGACGTAGGCCAGCGCAGGCGGCAGCAGGATCAGCACCTCCATCAAAAACCCCTGATTGGGCCCGATCGGCAGGCTCTTCTTGGCCAAGGCATAAAACCCCCAAGTGAGCATCATCCCGAATGCGAGCCAAGGCGTGCGGTCCGCATCGAAAATAAGCACCAGTACCGCGACGACAGCAATGCCTATCGCCACCATCTGCGCGGGGTTGAGCTTTTCTCCCAGAAGCACCGCCGCCAGAAAAACGCTGAAGAGCGGGTTGATGTAGTAGCCAATCGCCGCATCCAAAGCATGATCCGAGATGATCGCATAGACATAAAGCCCCCAGTTCAGCGAGATGAGCGCGGCAGTCACACAGCCCATCGCCAGCATGCGCGGATTGCGAAACGCCTCACGCAGGCTTGCCGTGCGTCGCAGCACGATCAGCACCACAGCGGCCACAGGCACGGACCAGATGATCCGGTGTGCGATGACCTCCGCTACGGGAATATGGCTCAACAGCTTCATATAGAGTGGCAGAAATCCCCAGAACACATAAGCGCCCCCTGCAAACGAAAGCCCCTGCGGGGTGTCTTGATCCGTGGTGGGCAGCGGGCTGTCTGGATTTCGCATATCGGTCTCCTCCTCGCGATCGTTATTGCAAGGAAGGGGGAAAGGGAAAGCGCTACATTGTACCCGTTACACCCGCGCCCGCTCGGACGCCGGATCATACATGGGCTTTAGCGAGGCCTCGGCGGCCACACGGCGGCCCATGATGTCGATCTCGTAGTCAGAGCCCAGCAGATCTGCGGAGCTCTCCCCCTTGCACGGCAAGTAGCCGAGGCCCATGGCGGCGCCCAGGTGATGACCATACGCCCCCGAACTGAGCGAGCCCACGATTTCCCCGTTACGCAGAATGGGCTCGTTGTGATACAACAGCGGTCCGGGATCATTGAGCCTGAATTGCACAAGACGCACATCCAGTCCCGCTTCCTTTTTCTCCAGCACCGCCGTGCGTCCGATGAAATCAGGCTTAGAGGTTTTCACGGCAAATCCCAGGCCTGCCTCCAGCACATGATCCTCTGTGGTGATGTCATGTCCGAAGTGGCGAAAACCCTTCTCCATCCGGCAGGTATCCATCATGTGCATACCGCACAGCTTGAGGCCAAAGTCCTGACCGGCCTGCGCCAGCGTCTCGAACACATGCGCCGCTTGATCGGCACTCACGTAGATCTCCCAGCCCAACTCGCCCACGTAGGTTACGCGGTGGACCCGCGCCAGTCCCATGCCGATCTCGATCTGCTGTGCGGTGCCGAAGGGATTGACCGCATTGGTGAAATCGTTGGGCGAGACCAGCTGCAACAGAGCGCGCGATTGCGGTCCCATCACGGCAAGCACACCCTCTCCCGCCGTCACATCGGTGATCACCACGTTGAAATCGCCCAGATGGCGGCGCATCCATGTCTCATCAGCCAGCCGCGTCGCGGCAGGCGTCACCACCAGATAGGCCGTCTCGCTCAGTCGCGTTACAGTCACATCCGCCTCGATCCCACCGCGTTGGTTGAGAAACTGTGTATAGACGATCTTGCCCACCGGTACCGAAAAATCACCACCGCCGATGTAATTGAGAAACGCCTCCGCATCGCGCCCCTCCACCCTGATCTTCCCGAACGACGACATGTCGTACATGCCGACGTTGGTGCGCACGGCGCGGTGCTCCTCCGCCACGTTGTCGAAGAAATTCTGTCGCTGCCATGAGTAGCGGTACTCCCTCTCCTGCCCCGGGCGGGCAAACCAGTTAGCCCGCTCCCAGCCCGCAAGCTCGCCCATCACAGCCCCCCGCTCCTCGAGATGCGCGTGAAACGGCGTGCGCCGCACCCCGCGCGCGGTGGCTTTTTGGCGAAAGGGGAAATGATCCGCATAAAGCAGGCCCAGCGTCTCCTTGCTGCGCTCAAAGAGGTAGGTTTTGTTGCCCTGAAACGACTGCATCCGGCTGATGTCCACATCACCCAGATCAAAGGGCTTCTCGCCCGCGTCCATCCAATGGCTCAGCGCCATGCCCGCCCCGCCCGCTGATTGGATGCCGATGGAGTTGAAGCCCGCCGCCACCCAGACATTGTCCATCTCGGGCGCGAGGCCCAGATGGTAGGCATCATCGGGCGTAAAACTTTCCGGCCCGTTGAAAAACGTTTGGATCCCCGCTTCGGCCAGCATCGGCATCCGGTGCACCGCAGCTTCAAGGATCGGCTGGAAATGGTCAAAGTCCTCCGGCAGTTGGTCGAATTCAAAATCCGCAGGGATCCCGTCCATCGCCCAAGGCTTGGCATTTGGCTCGAACGCCCCCAGCATAATCTTGCCCGCGTCCTCCTTGTAGTAGGCGCATTCATCCGGCACCCTCAGAACCGGCAGTTGCGTCAGACCGGGGATCGCTTCGCTGACGATGTAGAAATGCTCGCAGGCATGCAGCGGTACGTTCACGCCCGCCATCTTGCCCACGGCATGGCCCCACATGCCCGCACAATTCACGATCATGTCGGCGGTGATGTGGCCTGTTTCGTCGCCCTGCGCCCAATCCACGCCGGTCACGCGCCGCCCGTCGCGGGCGATGCGCGTCACCGCCGTCCGCTCGATCACGTGGGCGCCGCGCATCCGCGCGCCTTTTGCAAGCGCCAGCGCGATGTTTGACGGATCGCCCTGCCCGTCCTTGTCGAGATACACGGCTCCCGTCACGCCCTCGATGTTGAGATGGGCGTAGCGCTCCTTCACGTCCGCAGCAGAGATTTCCTCCACATCCACGCCAAAGGCCCGCGCCATCGCTGCCTGCCGGTAGATCTCCTCGCGCCGCTCCGCCGTCAGCGCAACAGTGATGGAACCACAGCGCTTGAACCCCGTGGACACGCCCGTCTCCGCCTCCAGATTACCATACAGCTCCTGGCTATACTTGGCGAGTTTGGTCATGTTCTTGGTCGCCCGCAATTGTGCAATCAGCCCTGCTGCATGCCATGTAGTGCCGGAAGTGAGTTGCTTTCGCTCCAGCAATACCACGTCCTGCCACCCCAGTCTCGTGAGGTGGTAAGCGACGGAGCAGCCGATGACGCCCCCTCCGATAATGACGACGCGTGCGTGGGACGGAACATCAGCCATAATGCGACCTTTCTAGACGAGAGTGTGGCCGGCGTCCTTCAGCCGGCGGGCAATTTCTGCGATGTGCGCGGGGCCGACCTCACAGCAGCCGCCCACGATCGTGGCCCCTGCTCCGACCCAACGCATCACATGATCGGTGTACATCTGCGGCGTCAGATCCGTGCGCGCGCTAAGGGCATTTACCGTGGGCGCATCGAGCTTGAAGGCGTCAGTGATCATGGTGAACCCGTTGGCATAGGCGCCGAACGGCAGTTCGCAATCCGTGAGGATCGGCAGCCCCTGCGTGATCGCCTCCGGCATCGAGCAATTCAGGAGCACCGCAGCGGGTTTGTAGTGGTGCAGCATCTGCGTCACGATAAATAGCGGCTCGCCGGAGCGCAGCTTAGTTCCATCCTCGTCATCGACTGAGAAGGCCATCCAAAGCGGCTTGTCGGAGCCCGACGCAACATAGCCCTGAAAAACACCCTCAGCCTCCTGAAGCGATGAGACCGTCTCGGCGATCAACAGATCCACACGGTCGCCCAGCATGGCAATCTTGGCGGCGAACTGCTCCGCCGCCAGCCCCACATCAGGCCGCAGATCCGGGCGGAAGGAAGCCAGCAGAGGACCTAACGATCCGGCAATGCGCCCGCTGCCGTGCGCGTCCCGCGCGGCCACCGCTTGATCCACCGCCATCTCGATCAGCGCCGCCTGCTGCGCCTCAACCCCAGCCCGCTCCAGACGGCTCTGGTGCAGCGCATAGCTGTTCGTCGTCGCGATCCCGGCACCCACCGCGAAGTAATCTCCGTGGACCGCCCGCACCAGATCGGGATCGTCCATCATTACGCTGGTCGACCACAGGTTGGTCGCGGGCGCAGCGCTCCGCTTGACCAGTTCCTGCCCGATAGAGCCATCAAGGAGGGTGATATGTGTCATGCTTTCAGTCTTTCATTTTCGGGATCCCACAGGGGGCGATCCGCGTGAACAGTCGCCCTGCACATACGTCCGAAAATGTTGATGTCCAGCTGTGTTCCTTCCACCGCCAGATCGGCACGGATGGTACCCAGCGCTATGGAGCTGCCCACGCGGTAGCCCCAGTCGCCGCTGGTCGTCTCGCCAACGACTGTGCCGTCGTGATAGACGGTCGACATGTAAGGCGCGTCCTGTTCGCCCGCCTCGACGGTCATGGTCACAAAGCGTTTGCCCACGCCCTCCCGCCGCTGCGCCGCAAGCGCCGCTTTACCGGGGAAATCCTGCACCTTATCGAGCTTCACCCAACGATCCAGTCCAGCTTCCAGCAAGGTGTAATCGGTCGAAAGATCCCCCTTCCACGTGCGGTAGCCTTTTTCGATCCTCATCGCGTTGAGCGCGAACATTCCAAATGGTACGGCACCAGCTCCCAATACGGCATCGTATAGTTTCGAAATGTCCGCAAGCGCCGCGTGGATTTCCCAGCCCAGCTCTCCGGCAAAGGATACCCGCGCGAGCGCGCAGTTGATCCCCGCCACCGTCGCCGCCTGCGTCGATAACCAAGGCAAGGCCAGATCAGCCTTGGTCCCCATTGCCTCGAACAATGCGCGGGATTTCGGCCCGGTGACGATCAGGGTTGAATATTCATCCGTATGATCCGAAAGGCTCAGCCCCGCGGGAAGCCCCGTGTTCAGCACGTCGAAGTCATGCCATTGCGCCGGGGCAGCCGTGATGAGCGTGAAGAAATCCTCTGCATGCCGCATGATCGACATCTCCGTTAGAATGCGGCCACGATCATCGGGGAAATACCCAAGGTTCATCCGCCCGACTTTGGGCAGTCCTCCGGCGATCAGCCCGAGCAGATACTCCGCCGCACCCTCACCCGACAGATTGAACCGCGAGAAACCGGGCAGATCCAGCACGCCCACACCATCTCGCACAGCCTCGACTTCCTCCCGGATGCGCACTGACCATGGCCCGGCCCGGTCCCACGTCTGGGTCGCTGCTTCGGAGGTATCGTCGCCCGGCTTGGCGAACCAATTGGCGCGTTCCCACCCGTTATAGGCACCCATCTGCGCACCCAGTTCGCGCACACGCGCGTCCACCGCAGAGAGCTTCTTGTCGCGCCCCGCAGGCCAGGCATGGCGCGAGAAGTGCATCGCGTATTCATGGCCATAGGTTTCCAGCGCTTTGGCCAGCGTATAATCATGGTCGGCGTAGCCGGTATAGCGGCGCGGATCGACCGCCCACATGTCAAGATCGGTCTGCCCGTGCATGATCCATTCCGCCAGTACCTTGCCCGCACCACCCCCCTGCGCAATCCCGAAGGTGAAGCTGTGCCCTTCAAAGGCATTCCTCACCCCCGGCATCGGCCCAATCATCGGCAACCCGTCGGGGGCGTATGGTATGGGCCCGTTTGTGTTGCGCCCTACGCCCGCCTTGCCCAGCAAGGGCACCCGCGCCATCGCATCTTCGATATAAAACTCAAGCCGCTCCAGATCATCGGGATAAAGCTGGAAGCTGAAATCCTCGGGCATCGGATCATCAGGCGTCACCCAATGCGCCTTGCAGTTTCGCTCGTAGGGGCCGAGATTGAGACCGTTCTTGTCCTGCCTCAGGTAGTAGGAAACATCCACGTCGCGCACGAGCGGCATCTTGTGACCCTTTTCCTTCGTCCATGCTTCCAGCTCCGCTATCGGCTCGGTCAGGAAATACTGATGAGACATCACCACCATCGGCACCCTGCGCCCGCCGAAGGGCCTGAACATCTCGCCCACGCGCTGCGCGTAGTAGCCCGCACAATTGGCAACGTATTGCGCGCGGATGTAGCCCTTTTTCGGTACTGACGATCCATTCATCGCCGTTTCGATCCAGCCCCGTCACCGGGCAAAAGCGCTCGATCCGCCCGCCCGCCTCCCGCGCGCCCTTGGCCAGCGCCTGCGTCAGCTGCGCGGGGTCGATATCCCCGTCCAGCGGATCCCAGAGCGCGCCCTCCAAGTCCTGCACCTCCACGAACGGGTTGTACTCTCTGATCTCAGCAGGGGTGAGCATTCCCATCTCCAGCCCCTGATAGGCCCCCATCGACGCGACCCGCTCAAACTCCATCATCCTCTCGCGCGAGTGCGCCAACCGCAAGCTGCCGGTGACGTGGTAGTTCATCGGGTAATCTACATCCGTGCCCAGCGTGCGGTACATCTCGAGGCCATAGCGCTGCATGTTCATCACCGCCCAAGAACTCGAGAAATTTGGGCAGTTGCCAGCAGCGTGCCATGTGGAGCCTGCCGTCAGTTCGTTTTTCTCCAACAGCACGCAGTCTTTCCATCCCGCCTTTGCGAGGTGGTAGAGCGTCGAGGTACCGACAACCCCACCGCCAATGATCACCACGCGGGCGGTGGTAGGGAAACCGCTCATGTCTCCTGCTGCTCTTGCGGGAGGCCATCCCCTATCTCGTAGTAGTCGCCCTTGTCGGCGATGAAAATATGGCGGGCGAGGCGCAGGCCCGTGGGACCATCAAGCGCGCCGAGGCTGATGCCGGTGTCAGGATCGCCCACACCCTTCCAGAACAGGAATGATCCGCAGGTCGGGCAGAACCCCCGCTTTGCCGCCGGGCTCGCCGCATACCAGCGCGGCGTTCCCGTGATGTGCAGCGCTTCGTCCAACACCTGCACCGCCGCCCAGTAATGACCCGATTGCTTGCGGCATTGACCACAATGGCAGGCCGCCGGATCCCGCGACGCGCCCTGCGCCGTAAATCTGATCGCACCACACAAGCATGACCCCTCGAGCATCCCAGCTTCCTTTCTGTCTTGTTGACAGCGCCCGCAGCGCCCCATCAAGTGTTTATGTTTCCGCCTCGGTCGCGCGGCACGTGCTAAAATATGGCTCTCTCAATAGACTGGCGGCGCAATGACCCAAATCGCTACAACCGGATCAGGCGTTCGGTTCGCCCAGCGAAACGGCTCCCCGCGGATGCGAAAACTGTCGCCCGCGTTCAGAGAGTGGGCGGTACCGTCGATCTCGATCTCGAGCGTGCCCGAGATCACAAAGCCGACCTCTTGCGTTGGCCGCTGGACCGCGTCCTTTATGCGGCTACGGGGAAGAAATGTGGAATGGACCATCTCGAAGTCATCGGTCAGATCGGGGGAGAGCAGCTCTTCCAGCAATCCCGCATCGGATGAGCCGATGGGCCGCCGCGTGCCCGCGCGCACGATGTGTCCCGCCTCATGGGCCGGAGCCGCCGCCTGCCGGAACAGGATCGAGACAGGCACATCGAATTGCGCCGCGATCTGGCGCAGATCGGTGATCGACGGATCTGACAGATCCCGCTCTACCTGACTGAGCCACCCCACAGACCGCCCCAGCGCCTGCGCAAGCTGGACCAGCGTTATCCCCCGGGCCCGACGCAAGGCGCGCAGGTCCGCGCCCAGTGTTTCGGGTGTTTGGGGCAGATCGTGGCGCATGGTGCCTCCGGTAAAGATATTGGGGTGCCGCGCATGATTTAGATGCGCGCCAAGGTCCTGCCAAATCCTAGCCAGAGGTTCGTGAAAAAATCTAGTACTATTTCACGGCCGAAAATGTGTGAGCGAGAATGTCCGCCAACGCTTCCGCATCGGTCTGGGAGAACGCATCAGGCTGGTCGCTGTCGATGTCGAAAACGCCCAAAAGCTGTCCGTGCCCGCCAAAGACCGGCAGAACCAGTTCCGAGCGCGTCGAGCTTGCGCAGGCAATATGCCCCTCGAAAGCTTCCACGTCCGGCACAAGCTGCACCTGCTCCGTTCGCGCCGCCGCTCCGCAGACGCCGCGCGCGAACGGAATGACGAGGCAACCATGGCCGCCCTGATAAGGCCCGATCTTCAAAAGCCCGGGTGCCGTCACACGGTAAAAGCCCGTCCAATCGAAGCGGTCGTCACTGTGATGGACCTCGCAGGCGACTGTCGCCATGAGTGACACGGCGTCGTCTTCCCCTTCGGTCAGGGCGGCGATGGTTTTGGCGAGGTTTTCATAATCGGCAAGCATGGTGTGCGCGTCTTCCGCTGATGGAGTTTAAAAGCCAAATGAAGGGTGAACCGATCTAGGCCAGCTCGATCGCGATGGCCGTGCCCTCGCCACCGCCGATGCAAATGGCAGCAACGCCGCGCTTCAGCCCACGCTTTTCGAGCGCGTTGAGCAGGGTGACCATAATCCGCGCGCCCGATGCGCCGATAGGGTGGCCCAGCGCGCAAGCACCGCCGTTGACGTTCACGCGTGCGTGGTCGAGACCCATTTCATGCATGAAGGCGAGCGGGACGACCGCAAACGCCTCGTTCACTTCCCAAAGGTCCACGTCTTCCTTGCGCCAGCCGATTTGTTTCAGCAATTTTTGTGCGGCTGGCACGGGCGCGGTGGTGAACAGGCCCGGCGCCTGCGCGTGGCTGGCATGTCCCAGAATACGGGCGCGAATCTTAAGTCCCTGCGCCTTTGCAGCTTCCTCCGACGCAAGCACCAGCGCGGCCGCACCGTCAGAGATTGAAGAGGAGTTTGCCGCAGTCACCGTGCCGCCTTCCCGGAATGCCGGTTTGAGCTGGGGGATCTTGTCGGGGCGGGCTGTCATGGGCTGTTCGTCGGCATCCACCGATACGGTCCCTTTGCGCGACATCACTTGCACCGATGCGATCTCATCGGCAAACGCGCCGCTCTCCTGTGCCCCGAGTGCACGGCTCAGCGAGGCCAGCGCGTAGTCGTCCTGCATCTGGCGGGTGAATTGGAATTCTTCCGCGCAATCCTCCGCGAAGGTGCCCATAAGGCGGCCTTTGTCATAAGCATCCTCCAGCCCGTCGAGGAACATATGGTCGATCACCGCGGCGTGCCCCAGCCGTGCGCCGCCGCGCATCTTGGGCAACACGTAAGGCGCGTTGGTCATGCTCTCCATGCCGCCCGCCACCAACACGCCGGTCTGGCCAAGGGCGATCTGGTCAAAGCCGATCATCGCGGCCTTCATGCCCGAGCCGCACATCTTGTTGAGCGTCGTGGCGGGCACATCCTCGCCCAGACCGGCGGCGAATCCCGCCTGCCGCGCGGGCGCCTGACCCTGCCCTGCGGGAAGCACACAGCCCATCAGCACTTCCTCCACCGCCGCAGCCCCGGCGCCCTCCAGCGCCGCACGGATTGCCGCACCTCCGAGCTGCGCCGCCGTCATATCCGCGAAAGCGCCCTGAAATCCGCCCATCGGCGTGCGCGCCGCGCCGCAAATAACCACTTTGTGCATCTCGGGTCTCCTTTTTGTGAAGTGCTTACATCTTCTTAGGCAATTGCGCCTAGCAAGGAAGTCGCACGCAATCTTTGCAGGAATGTATCATGGAACTTACCAGCTCGAAAGAACCCGGCCTTCATATCATCACCGTTCAGGAACAGCGCATCGATGCGTCCGTGGCGCTCGCCTTCAAGGACCGGATGCGTAACGCGACAGAGGGCGGGGAAGAAACCGTGCTCCTCGACCTCAACCACGTGAATTTCATCGATTCAAGCGGGCTTGGCGCGATTGTCGCCGCGATGAAAAGCCTCGGTCCCGCGCGCAAGCTGGTACTGGCCGGGCTGACGCCGACTGTCGACAAGGTGTTTCGCCTGACCCGGATGGATTCGGTGTTCGGTGTGTTTCCCACGGTCGAAGCCGCACTTGCAGATTTCGGATCATGAGAGTGGCCTGCCGGGATCATACCGATGCCTGATCCTACCGTCATTCCCCCCTTCGCGCTCTCCCTTGACGGCGCAGAGGGTGCTGTCCGCGAGGGACTGGCAAAGGCGATGGCTTGCCTAAAGCCTCTGGGGCTGAGCGTCGAGGACGCGGGAACCGTGGAGCTGGTGCTGGCCGAAGCGCTCAACAACGTGGTGGAGCACGCGCTCGCTGCGACCAAAGAGAGCACCACCATCGAAATACGCGGCCACCAGACCGCGTTCGGCCTGCGCCTGACGGTCATAGACCGCGGCGCGCCCATGCCCACGGGTACAGCGCCTGTGTCCAAAGCGCCCAATATCGATGTGGCCTTCGATGATTTGCCGGAGGGCGGATTCGGCTGGTTCATGATCCACAGTCTGGCGACCGAGGTGCACTATGCCCGCGTCGGGCAGTCCAATCTCCTGTGCCTGCAATTGCCGGTAGGGGTATGAAGCGCGGCGCATCTCGATAAGGTCACGGCATTTCCCAGACATCGCCGCCGCCCGATCACATTTCCGCCACGCTTGCCTGTCATATGCTGAGGTCTAGCTGCATATAGCTTCCTCCGGTGTCGCGTTTAATTGCCCCCACCCAGTGCGCGACGCCGGAGCACTCACCCTCCCCTCATCTCCTTCGTATTCGCATTGGCACCCGCGTCAGAACCCACTAGGTTCGCGACAATAGAGTGTAGGAGCGAGGCTTTTCCCAATGCGTGATTTTCAATTTCCCGGCAGGTCGCCGGTTCTGGCCACGGGCGGCATGTGTGCCACCTCCCATCCCATCGGCGCTAAAGCGGCGATTGACGTGCTAGAACGTGGCGGCAACGCCATGGATGCGGCCATTGCCGGGGCCGTGGTGCTGGGGATCTGCGAGCCTCAGATGACAGGCATCGGCGGCGATTGCTTCGTGCTGTGGTCCGAGGGTGGCAGTGACAAGGTCCACGCGCTCAACGGCTCTGGCCGCGCACCGGCGGCGCTCGATGCCACACAACTGCGCGAGTCCGGCGAGAAGACGGTCCCGCTGCGGTCGGCCCATGCCGTGACCATTCCCGGCGCGATCGACGCCTTCTGCCACCTCTCTGAGACGGTGGGCAAGCTGGGGCTTGATGCGGTCCTGTCCTCCGCGATCCGCTACGCCGAGAATGGCGTGCCGGTCGCGCCCCGCGTGGCCTTCGACTGGGGCAATGACGCCGATACTCTGCAAGGAGCCGCGCGCAAGAGTTACCTGATGGACGGTAAGCCCCCGAAAGCGGGCGATATCTTCCGCGCGCCCGGTCAGGCAGAGGTACTGCGCCGTAT
>JAGXHD010000212.1 GCA_024636395.1 Sulfitobacter sp. | reverse complement strand
ACTGAACCGAGAAGGGTCCAACATGGCTTTCACACTTCCCGATCTTCCATATGCACATGACGCGCTTGCCTCCAAAGGCATGTCGCAGGAAACTTTGGAGTATCATCACGACATCCACCACAAGGCCTATGTCGACAATGGCAACAAGCTTATTGCCGGGACAGAGTGGGAAGGCAAATCTGTCGAAGACATCGTCAAGGGCACGTACGACAAATCTGCCGTTGCGCAATCCGGTATCTTCAACAACGCGTCCCAACATTGGAATCACGCACAGTTCTGGGAGATGATGGGGCCGGGTGGCAACAGCATGTCGTCGGAACTCGACAAGGCTATCAGCGAGAACTTCGGTTCGGTCGACAAGTTTAAAGAGCAATTTGCGGCGGCAGGTGCCGGTCAGTTTGGCTCTGGCTGGGCGTGGCTCGTGAAAGACAGCGACGGCAGTCTGAAAGTCACCAAAACGGAAAACGGCGTCAACCCGCTGTGCTTTGGGCAGACAGCGCTGTTGGGCTGCGATGTCTGGGAGCATTCCTACTACATCGACTTCCGGAATGCGCGCCCTGACTACCTGACCAACTTCCTCGACAACTTGGTCAACTGGGAAAACGTCGCGTCCCGCATGTAACCCTCGAAGAAAATTACGATCAAAGCCCCGTACGCTGCGCGCTGCGGGGCTTTTTGTTTGGAACTCGCCGGCAGGCCGCACGTTTTTTCCATAACGAAACAAAGGGAGAGACGATGTGACCGTTTTAAGCAAAGACACATGGGTATTGGTGACCGACAGCGAAAAGGCCTTGTTCCTGCGCAACGAGACGGACGGACAGAACCCCTTTCTTGTCGTCGTCACGAAGCAAACACAGGACAATCCGCCAACTAGAGAGCAGGCGGCGAACTGTCCGGGCCGTTCCGATGATGGCCCGTCCACGCACCGGTCCGCCGTTCAGGATACGGACTGGCACGCATTGGCCAAGCATCGCTTTGCGTCCGATCTGGCCGATATACTGTACGAACGTGTATACAAAGGCGCGTTCGAGCGTCTTGTCATCGTTGCCGATCCGGCGACATTGGGCAGCCTGCGTGAGGAGCTTCACAAGGAGGTGTCGGATACCATCGTGGGAGAGGTGGATAAAACGCTGACCAATCATCCGCTGGACGAAATCGAGAAAATTGTCAAAGAGGCTCTGGAGACCGCGTAGGTGGGTGATTGTTCTACTGGGTGTTAACCCGACGTTGCTCGAAACTATCGCTCAGCATTGTAAGTGCGGCATGAGCGTTAGGCACCCACGTAAGATACGCAAGAAGGCTATCGTCCGCAAAGCCACGGGCAGTAACGTGGTTCATCAGATCCTTTAAGGGATCCCAATACCTATTTGTGTTTACGATATAAACAGGCTTTTCGTGCAGCCCGAGTTGGCGCCACGTCAGCACCTCGAAAAGCTCGTCGAGGGATCCGGCGCCGCCGGGCAGAACCACGACCGCGTCACAATTCATGAACATGACTTTCTTGCGCTCATGCATGGTTTCGGTGACGATGTACTGCGTCAGATCCGTTTTGCCAACTTCCCACGCCACCAGATGTGCTGGGATGACGCCGAAAGTCTGTCCGCCCGCATCCTGCGCTGCTCGCGCTACGTCACCCATCAGTCCCACGTCTCCCGCGCCGTACACCAGCCGCCAGCCGTGCGCGGCGATCCCGTTTCCCAAGCTGCGGGCGTCTTTCGTGAAGGCCGGATCGTCCCCGGAACGGGATCCGCAAAAGACACAGATTGATTTTGCCAGCGGTGCAGGCATGGAAGTTTCTGTCATAGATGAGGTCCTGCATCACTTTCCAGAATAATGGACTTCTGTATATTGGTGTTTTGACGCGTGATAGCCTGTTCGCTAAACAGGCTCAACCGTGACAAGCGCGGATACATTCGGGAAAGCGGTTTATGAGCAAGGGATCATCCGGTTCGGACGGCATGCGTGGCGCCCTGTTTGCGGGCGGCGGTATGGCTTTGGTTCTGGCGCTGGGCGTGTATATCGGTTTTGGCCGCAGCGATGTGGGTGAAGCCGAGGAAAGCCTGTCGCCCGTGGTTTCGACGCCATCTGTGCCGCAGTCCGAGCCAGCAGATCCCTCAGCGGCACAGACAGTGGCACCGCGTTTTGATACTGTGCGTCGCGAGACCGACGGGACGACCATCATCGCAGGCCGCGCGGCCCCGATGACCGAGGTCAGAATTCTTTTGGATGGCGCGCAGGTCGCGACAGCGACCACCGACAGCACAGGCGGATTTGCAGCGATCACAACGCTGCCGCCCAAGGATGTGGCGCAGGTTGTGACCCTGTCGGCTGGTCCAAGCGGCACCGCGACTGCATCAGCCGATGAGGTCATTCTTGCTCCCTCGGCGCCCGCTGTTGCTCCATCCGACCAAGTGGCAGCCTTAGACGCCGACGCGACTGCGACAGACGCTTCCGCCGCTCCAGCCCCGCAAGCAGCTGCGCTGGAACAGGAGGTAGTGCTGGAACCCCCGCAAGCCGAGCAATCAGCGCAGATACTAGAGCCTGAACCTGAAAAGCCTCGTATTGCCGTTATCAAATCGGATGCCGATGGGGTCAGCCTGCTGAGCCCTCCATCAGAGGCGATGACGGCAGTTGCGCTTGACACGATCGGATATTCGGAAATGGGCGAGGTACAGCTGTCGGGCCGTGCCCTGCCTGATACGGCGCGGGTGCGTGTCTATCTCGATAACCGCTCCGTCATCGAGCTGCCGGTAGGCGATGATGGCAGATGGCGTGGGGATCTGCCCGATGTCGATGAGGGGATCTATACGCTGCGGGTCGATGCGGTGGATGGTGTCGGTGTAGTGAGCAGCCGCGTCGAGACGCCGTTCAAACGGGAATCTGCCGAGACGCTGGCGCAAGCCAATGCCGGCACTGCAGGTCCGGTCAGATCCATCACCGTCCAAACAGGGGCGACCTTATGGGCAATAGCGCGGGATAGGTACGGTGATGGCACGCTCTATGTGCGTGTGTTCGAGGCCAATGCCGGCAGCATCCGCGATCCGGATCTTATTTACCCCGGTCAGGTATTTGATTTACCAAACTGATATGGCCCTTGCGCTGGAACCACCCTATGAAGGGAAGTGACCGCATAGGAAGTTCCATGACCGCAGACCGCGCTGACAATACCCGCCCCCAGACTGCCAATGGCAAACAAGCCGTAACCGAAGAAGAGATCGCCGCCGAGCAGGAGCGCCAGTCTGCGGGTCGCGTGCTGCGTAAGGTGGCACCCTATCTTTGGCCCGCCGATATGCCCTGGGTGCGCAAGCGTGTCGTCTGGGCGATGGTCGTGCTGGTCCTCTCGAAGGTTTTGACGGTGCTCACCCCGCAATTCTACCGCGGTGCGGTGGATGCGCTTGCGGGTGAGGGCGTCCCGATGCTGGCGCTGGGGGCAATAGGGCTTACAGTTGCTTATGGCATGGTGCGCCTGATGGGCGTGGGCTTCCAGCAGCTGCGCGATGCAATCTTTGCCCGCGTGGGCCAGCGCGCGTTGCGCATGCTCGCCCTTGAGACGTTCAACCATATCCACAAACTCTCCATGCGCTACCACATCACGCGCAAGACGGGCGGCCTCAGCCGAGTGATCGAGCGCGGTGTGAAAGGCGTTGATTTCCTGCTGCGCTTTTTGCTTTTCAGCATCGGGCCGCTCATCCTCGAGCTGTTCCTGATCGGGATCATCCTCACGATCCAGTTCGACGTGACCTATATGCTCGTCGTCGCGGTCACGATCGCCTTCTACGTCTGGTTCACGTTCGCGGTGACCGAATGGCGGGTGAAGCTGCGCCGCCAGATGAACGATCAGGACACGGACGCCAACCAGAAAGCCATCGACAGTCTGCTCAACTACGAGACCGTAAAATACTTCGGTGCCGAGGATCGCGAGGCCCGCCGATACGACAGCGCCATGGCCGGCTACGAGGAAGCTGCGATCAAGACCAACTATTCGCTGGCGTTCCTTAACTTCGGGCAATCGGTGATCATCAGCATCGGTCTGGTGGCCGTGATGGTCATGGCCGCGATCGAGGTCCAGAACGGCACGCTCACCGTGGGCGAATTCGTCATGATCAACGCCTATATGATCCAGATCACCGTGCCGCTCAACTTCCTCGGTACCGTCTATCGCGAAATCCGTCAGGCGCTGGTCGATATGGGGCAAATGTTCGATTTGTTGGAACAACCCTCCGAGGTTGTGGATAAGCCTGATGCGCCTGTCCTGAAAGTGACAGGCGGACAAATCAAGCTTGATAACGTCTCCTTCGGCTACAATGACGATCGCAACATTCTCAACGGGGTGAGCCTCACGGCGGAGCCGGGCGAGATGGTCGCTATTGTAGGATCCACAGGATCGGGCAAATCCACTATCGGCCGGCTCCTGTTCCGCTTCTACGATGTGCAGGGCGGCAGCCTGAGCATCGACGGACAGGACGTGCGCGATGTCACACAAGCGTCCCTGCACGGCCAGATCGGGGTGGTGCCGCAGGATACGGTGCTTTTCAACGATACCATCGGCTATAACATCGCCGACGGACGTGATGGGGCGACACAGGCGGAAATCGAGGCCGCAGCACAGGCAGCCCAGATCCATGATTTCATCAAAGCGCTGCCTGATGGCTACGATACGTCAGTGGGCGAGCGGGGTCTGAAACTGTCTGGCGGTGAGAAACAGCGCGTGGGTATCGCCCGTACGCTGCTCAAGGATCCGCCGATCCTGCTGCTTGATGAGGCGACAAGTGCGCTCGACAGCGAGACGGAGCACGAAATTCAGGATGCGCTGCGCCAGGCAGGTAAAGGGCGCACCGTGTTGACCATTGCTCACCGCCTCAGCACCATCGCCGAAGCTGACCGCATCGTGGTACTTGAAAAGGGCGAGGTCGTGGAGCAGGGCACACATGAGGCGCTGCTGGCCAAAGACGGCCGCTACGCACAGCTTTGGCATCGCCAGCAGAACGAGGAGCAGAGCTAGCCCCGCGATCATGCGGGGCCAGGATCGTCTATTCGGGTGCGACAGCCTTTCCGGTGAGCGTGTCGAGCGCGCCTGTCATCATCTTGAGATACGCTGCATCCGCGGGCAGACCGTGATCTTCCGCGAGGCTGTCGGGCGCATGATAGGTGACGTGCACCACGCCTTCCGCATCCGCATAGGCCAGCACCCGTAGGGGCAGATCGAGCCCAGCGGTCTGGGCATCAATCATGGCGGGTGTGCCGAGCTTGGGATTGCCAAAAATCAGCAACTGCGTGGGGCGTAGTTCCATGTCCACAGCTTCGGCACCGGCCGCATGGTCCACACGGGCGAACACGGTGGCACCTGCCGCCGTCACGGCGGCTTTCATGCGGTCCATCGTTTCGGTGACGGAATAGGGGCTGGTTTTGTGAATCATCTCTGCATGTGCGGGAAGGCTGAATGAAGCCAGTCCGAGAGAGAGAGCTGCTGTCAGGTACTTTACGTTCAGGCGCATCTGGATGGTCCTTTTTTGGGTCAAGCACCGTCACCATAAGGCCCCCCGCACAGGATGCGAGGGGCCTTCGCGTCACGAAACGGTGACAAACGCGCTATTCGGCGGGGGAGGCGGGAGGCGTGGGCCTGCGCTCCAGCATCTCGTCGCTCCAGATCAGCTCGCCCGAGCCGGAGCGCTTTGCGTCGCGCTGTAACGCCCAGTCGCGCGCGGCGGCACTGGCACGACCCATCGACATGCGCGCCAGCAGTTGTGCGATCCAGCCCACATAGGTGCTGGCCCAGACCCGGATCGCCAGCAGCGAGGGCGTGAGCACCAGCGTCAGCACGGTGGCTACGCCAAGGCCGAATACCACGGCAGTCGCGAGCTGCTTCCACCAAAGCGCCGTCGGGCTGTCGATCGTATAGCCGCCATTGGCGAAGTCGAGGCTCAGCCCGAACATCATCGGCGCGAGTCCTGCCATGGTTGTTATCGTGGTCAGCAAAACAGGGCGGATTCGTGCCTGCGCGGTGCGGATGATCGCTTCGATGCGCGGCATGTACTGGCTGAATTCCTGATAGGT